>JAFXXB010000041.1 GCA_017542465.1 Bacilli bacterium
CAAGTATGTAGTAAACTAGGAATTGATCTATATGAACAAGAAATAAATGGAGAGTATAGAACAAGATTACTAGAAGGAATCACAAATAATCCAAATACAGATTTAGATAAGATATATAATAAGTACATCTTAATAGATATGCTAAAAGATGTAGCAAAAGAACAACATATTAAATATATCTCTACAGGAATATATGCAAGAAAATCAAATGGAAAGATAATACCTGGAGTAAATCAAGTATTTGATGAAAGTGATAAGTTATCATTATTAACAGAAGAAGATATAAAGAAACTATTATTACCACTTGGTGAAATAGAATATCAAGAAATAAATCAAATAGCAGAAAGTAACAATGTTAATTTCAATAATCAAAAACAAAGTGCTATAGAAAAAATAGGTAATAATAATATACCTTCTGAAGTAATAAATAATATAAATAAATAGAAGATACATAAGTATCTTCTTTTATTATTTTTTATAGTTGACAAGATTATTATATTTTGATAAAATTATTCTTGTCCTGGGGAATTAGCTCAGCTGGCTAGAGCACCTGCCCTGCACGCAGGGGGTCAGCGGTTCGAATCCGCTATTCTCCACCATTGGATAATAAAAGATAGTATTTAATACTATCTTTTTTATTTTATATTTATAATATCAAAAAAATTTATATAAGTATTATTTATATTAATTCTTTTAAATACAGGATCTATTTTATTTATAGTACCATTTATGCATATGCTTTTATGATTATGATAATAATTAATAGAAATTATATCTTGTGAAGTATATGCATTTTTTATTTTAAATTCTAATTCTTCTAATTGTTCTTCAGTATAATCTGGTTTATTTATATATGATTCTTTATTTTTTATATCATTAATTACATCATGATTATTAATAACTGAGTTAAATGGTGCCCAACTCATGCAGCATGACCTCCAATCTTACCATTTCTATCCTTTATTGTTGAATCTGCTAAAAGTGATGAACCTTTTAATAATGAATTAGGTCCAAATCTATCTTTTATTTGATCAATAGTATTATCCACATTTTTATCTTTTAACACTTTATCAAAATCTTCAAATATATTTATTTGATATTCGTTATTGTCTGTTAATTTACCTACAGATATAGCAATTCCTCTTATAGGCATATTATTTTGATAATATCTATCAAATATATACATAACATAGTCATATATTTTATTTTCATTATCAATTTTATCATTTATCTTCATAGAGTGATGAAAACCACCACCTATAGATTTACTATATCTAATAGTTAATCCTATTAGTGATGTTCTTACTTTATTCATCCTTAATTCTCTAGCTAATATATTGCATGTCTCATAAAGAATTATAGGTATGTTATAGCCATAATAGTCTTTAAATAATATTTGGCTTCTAGATAATGATTTTTCTTTTGATTCGATACTGTTTGCCTCTTTAACGGTAGTATTATCAATACCATTACAATGATTCCATAATTCTTCACCAATAACACCAAATCTTTTAATTAATTTATTTTTATCATATTTAGCTACATCACCAATTGAATATAAACCTAATTCATTTAAACTTTTTTCGGTGTTTATTCCAATTCCCCACATTTTAGATAGAGGAGTGATATTCCATAACTTTGTTTTAACATCATCATATGTCCAGACAGCAATATTATCTTTAACATGTTTAGCTTCTATATCCATAGCTACTTTAGCAAGTAACATATTAGGACCTATTCCAGCTGTTACAGTTAATTTAGTATTCTCATATACTTTATTAATTATTGTTTTAGCTAATTCATAAGCATTCATTTTATACATTTTTAAATAATTAGTTACATCTAAAAAACATTCATCAATAGAATATATATGAATATCATCTATAGATATAAATTCTAAATATGTTTTAATAACATCTTTACTCATTTTTTGATATAACCTCATATGAGGCGGTATTTTAATTATATTAATATCTTTAGGTAGTTCATAAACTCTACCTCTAGATTTAACTCCAAATTGTTTTAAATAAGGGGTTACAGCAAGTGTTAACGCTCCATTTCTTGCAGGATCAGCTACAACAAGCGGAGTAGTGAATGGATCTAAACCTCTTACTACACATTCACATGAAGCAAAGAAAGATTTTAAATCAATACATAAAATTGATTTATTATTTCTATCCATTATAATCACCAATATCAATATAATACATATGTTCGTATTAGTCAATTCATATTTTATTAATTTACTATAATAATTATTGAGTTTTTACTACTTATCATATATACTTATATATGATAGGAGAGTGTGATTATGAAATGTAGAACATGCGGTAAAGAAATCCCTGAAACTTCTCAAGTATGTCCATTTTGTTATGCAACAGTTGTAAAAGAAGAAGTACAACCAGCTCCTGTAGTTAATACAGATAACCTAAATAACACTTCAAACTTAACTACAATAAATACTAATGTAATTAATGATGGTACATCATCAAACTCAGAACTAAACTTTGGTGATTTAAATAATACATCATTAGATAGCAATACAATACAAATAGGTGAAAGAAAAAATAAGAAGTTACCTTTAGGTATTATTATAATTGCATCTGTTGTATTATTTGTTGGTTTATTTGTATTTGCTTTAGTTATGTTAAATAAACCTAAAGTATATGAATATCAATATTACACTGGTGTAGTAGATAAAATATATAATTATTTAGATGAAAATATATTAGACTCTAATGCATCTAATAATGGAACATATAAAATATACTATACAGTTCAAGGTACAACAAAAGAATTTAAAGGTGAATATAAATTTGATGTTAATAAAAGATTATTAGGTATAAACGGAAAAGAAAAGAATCCTGAAGAAGAAAAAGGCGGAGTAGTAATTGGTGAATTACCTACTACAGAATTTGAATTTGCTTTAAAGAATAATAATTTATATTTTAAATCAGATGATATTTATTCATCAGCAATATTATTACCATATGAAGATGATATTGGTCTTTTAGTAACTAAACAATATGAAGCTGATATATTATTAAGTGGTGTTAAAGATGCTGTAAATGCTTCATTGAAAAAGATGGAATATGTTACAACTAAAAATGTTACATTTGAGGATTATGGAGATAAAACAGTTGATAAGATTACTTTAACTATTGATTATAAAGCTAAAGCTACATTTTTATCTACATTCTATGAAACTTTATTAAATGATAGTAATTTCATATCTGAATATGCAAAGATTAAAAATAGAGATGAAGAAGATATTGAAAGAATATTTAAAAACTATAAATTAACGTATGAACATAAATATTCATTGGATGATGGAAGTTTATCATATGTTAATCTATATCATAAAGGTAAAGAAGTAGTTAGAATTGAAGCAATAGATGAAAAAGAAAACAATAAACTACAAGTTGATTTTAAAAATAATAATTTAAAGATCAAAAAGTTTGAAAAAGGTGATTTAATTGAATCATATAATATCACTAGATATGATCAAACTATGAATGAAAAGTTAACTAGAAACTATAACATTGATTATCAAATAAATGGTGAAGATTATAATATTAATATTCAATTAGATAAAAATGAAAATACTAATAACATAAAAGTAAATGAAATAGATAATGCAAAAAGTATTAGAGAGTTTAATCAAGCTGAATTAAATACTCTTAAAACTAATTTAAAACCATATTTCAATAAAATTGATTGGGTAGATGATTTACAAAAGATATTTGGTACTAAATGTACTAAAGATTTAAAATGTGTATGCGATAACACTAAATGTACTTGTGAATTAAATGATAGAATTATCGAATGCCCATTAGGAACAGTAGAATCTACAAATAATCCTAATCCAACAGAATAAAAAGGAAGTGTTTTTATGAATAATGAAATACAAAATAATCAAGTGAGTGAAGATACATCTATAATACCTGCAACTCCAACTGATTATGTATTACCAAAAGATCAACAAATGATGACTCAAAAAATACAAACGGTTAACCCTGATACTCCTGTACAACCTGTACAAGATATACCAGCACCACCTCCAGCACCATCTGTAGAACAAAATATTCCTGCACCTCCAAGTGCTCCTTCAACAGATGAACAAAATGCTGTAGGTACTATTAATACAACTACTGTTGCACCTCCAACAATGGATTTATCACATGTTGATTTAAATGCAAATGCTAATGCTCAATCATTAGATTTAACTATGCAATCTGGTGCAAAAGAAGGTTTAACTATGACTGGTAAAACTAAACCTAAAAAGAAAGCTAAATTAGTTCCTATAATAGTTATAGTTATTCTTGTATTAGGTTTAATTGGTGGTGGAATATATTTCTATATGAGTCAATTTAAAACATATGAGAAAAGAATTGATGCAGTTGTAGATAAAGCTTTTAGTTCTTTAAATAACACAACTAATTATAAAATCAATAGTGGATCTGGAAATTATACATTTAGTTATAATTCTTCTACAAATGAAGAACAATTAATAATTGAAACAAAAGGTAAATATGCTTATGATTTACCTAGTAAACAAGTCAATTTAATATCTAACTTTACTAGATATAATAATAATCAAGAATTATTACCATCTGAATTAAATACTGAAGTATATTTAAAGAATAATGATGCATATTTATTATTATCTAATTTTAATGATAATTATGTATATACTGAAGTAAATAATTCTTATAATACTATTAAAGATGTAGAAAGTAGATTTAACGATCCTGAAGAATTATTAGTATTTAAGGTAACTAATACATTATTTGATAGTGGATTAGATGAATTATCTAAGAATTATGATACTTATATAACAAATATATCTAAGAATGAAAATGTAGATTATAAAACTCTTATAAATGGTATTAAGGCTGCTACAAAATCTGCTTTAAAGAGTGCTCCTATAACTCAATCTTTAGAAGGTACAACTAATGTTGTAACTATTGATGTTAAGAGTGTGAATACACAAAAGAAGATGGGTAAGACTTTTATTGAAACACTTCATAATAACAAAAAAGCTTTTGAGCAATTAGTTATTATAACTGGTATTGAAGATGATAAATTATATAAACAATACTTAGATAATATTGAAAATAAAGAATACAAGGAATTAAAGAATAACATAATTATTAAAAGCAATATGTTTAAATCAACTTTAATTTCACTTGTAATACCATTTAATTTTGGTGATGAAGCAAGAACAATTGTTGTAACACCAGTCGGAACAGGTTATAAATTTGTTGTAAAGAACAGTAGTAAAGAATTAGCTAATATTAAATATAGTAAAGCTACAAGTAAAACAAGTACTACTGAAACTAAAACATATAAAGCAGAAGGAATTATATATAATGAATCTACTGTAACAAATTTAACTATTGATTTAGAAGTTGTTAAAGATGTTAATCCTAATAAAGATAATTTCCCTATAACTAAAGATAGTGTGGATTATAAAGTATTAACTGTAGATAATTATAATGCAACAGCAGCAAAGATTGAGGCTTTTGGTAATTTAGGTGTATTATTTAAATCTCATTATAAAGGTGCTCAAACACCTATAGAAGGAGAACTAAATGAAGTGCCATAATTGTGGACTAAATATTGATAAAAAAGTTTCATTTTGTCCTGAATGTGGTGCAAAAACATATGAATTACCTAGAAATTTAAATTTTCTATATGTAATTTTAATTCTATTTTCAATCATGGTTTTATGTGCAGGATTCTTACTTAATTATTATAGATTAAATAATTATAAAACATCTATTAAAGTAATGGATTATAATGTATATTTTCCTATAGGATATAAAACTAGTGTAGAATCTAAAAATAATGATGAAAATAATAAATGTGGCTATATTTATGATAGTACTACATCATACGAATTATGTGTTATTGATGCTAAGTATAAAAGTTATTTATTATCTGATTATAAAGCTATAAAAGATAGTTTTTCTAAAGAAGGATATAATATACTTGAGATTAAAGAATATAATGATAAATTATTATTGGTTAAAATAGATGGTGAGAAGAAGAATAATTATATATACATATATGACTTAGGTGATAATAAAATAATGTCTGGTTATTTTGTTAAAACATCCAATTTAGAAGATTCTGATATCGATACATTGAATACAATTTTATCTAAAATAACAAAGTAAAAAGCATATTCGTTTGAATATGTTTTTTAATACAATAATTTTAATAAAAAATCAATAAAAAATCATTCTTTTATCTTTACCTTTACACTCGAAAATGATATTATGTATTTGTATATAATAGGAGTGTGCGGTATGGAAAAATCATCTATAAAAATATATTTAATAATTGCTATTATTTGTTCTATATTTTTCGTTGGTACAGTAAAAGCTGATGATAAAAATATAGTAGTAGAAGATGCAAAAATAATTGAGAAAAGTGGAACTATAAATGTAGTTGATCCAACAGTTTCTTCAAATAGCATTAATGGTAGTATTGTTTTTAACGAACAAGATGATTTTGTTACCTATGAAATAGTATTAAAGAATAATGAAGAAGATAACTATAAAATAGATGCAATTTCAGATAATAATAAAGTGAACAATCTTGAAATATCTTACGAATACTCTGAAGATTATATTAATGCTGGTGACACAACTATTATTAAAGTTAAACTTAAATATACTAAAAAAATAATTAATAGTAATCCAATTAATATAAATGATTTGACTATTAAAATTAGTTTATCTAATGATAAAGGTGAGGTTAAGGGTGTTGTTATAAATAATCCTAAAACTGGCGATTCAATATTTATGTATTTATTCATCTTAATAGTTGCATTTATTGGATTATTATTACTTATCAAGAAAGTTAATTATAAGAAAGTAAATATTGGAATATTTGTTTTAATAATTGCATTACTAATGGTACCTCTAACAATTATTGGATCTGAACAATATGAAGTAAAGATTTATTTTGATTCAATTGAATTAAAGAGTGAATATGAAAAATACACAGTTATTATTGATTCACAAGATGGAAGTACTCCTGAAGAAAGAGAAGTAACATATGGTGATCCAATAGGCAATTTACCAAATATTCCTGATAAAGATGGATATGATAAAGATTCTTGGAAGGATCAAAATGGTAATCCTGTTAATGAAAATACACCTGTTACAGGTCCTATTACTATAACTCCTAAGTATGATATTATTCATTATAATATTAATTATACTTTAGATGGCGGATTAGCTGATAATCCAACAACATATACAATAGAGGATGAAATTACTTTAAATAACCCAACTAAAGATGGTTATACTTTTGCAGGTTGGACTGGAAGTAATGGTAATCAATTACAAACTCGTGTAACAATTAATCGTGGTTCTACTGGTGATAAAGAATATGTTGCTAATTATTCTGTAAATCAAGATACTCCATATACTGTTATTCATAGATACGAAAAGCTAACTAGTGGATATGATGAAAATATTGAATATCTTAATGGACCTACAGATACTGAGGTTACACCTAGTTTAAAAGTTGTAACTGGTTTTACAACTCCTGATACAAAAACTGTAAAAATAAAAGGTGATGGAACTACATCAGTTACATATACATATAATAGAATTAAATATACTTTAAATATTCAAGATAGAACATATTTAACAAGTGGATCTACTGCAAATGGTAATTATAAATATGGCACAACAATTACACTTGAAGCTAAGAATAGACCTGGATATTCATTTAAATGGAGTGATTTAGATACTAATTATTCTAAAACATTTACTATTGATAATGATTATAATTTATCATTAATTTATACTGCAAATACTGATACTGCATATGTTGTTAATCATTATCAAATGAATTTAGATGGAACTACATATACATTAAAGGATACTCATAATGGTACTGCAACAACTGATACAGAAGTAACTCCAGCTGTTAATACTTATACTGGATTTATATCACCAAGCGTTAAGACAGAAACAGTTAAAGGTGATGGTAGTACAGTTATAGATTATTATTATACTAGAGAAAAATATCAAGTATCATTTGAAGATAAACAATATATTAATGAAAATGTAACAGATGGTGAATATTATTATGGTTATACAATAAATATTAGTGCTAAAGAACGTGATGGCTTTACTTTTGTTAATTGGTCTAATGGTTCAACTAATTCAAATTTATCATTAACAGTTACTGAACCTGTATCATTAAGACCAGTTTATGATCCAAAAGGTGATACATTATATACTGTATATCATAAGAAAATGAATTTAGATGGAACTACTTATACTCTTGAAGAAACTGATTCTTTACATGGTACAACTGGAATTGTAGTTCAACCTGAAACTAAAACATATGAAGGATTCACATCTCCTGAAAGACAAAACTTAACTATTTTAGGTGATGGTAGTGCTTCTATTGAATATTTATATACTAGAAATAAATATGATGTAGTTATTGATAATAGTGGTAATACAATAACTGATTCTGTATCTGGTCAATATTATTATGGTGAACAAATTAGTGTTGAAGCTAAGAATAGACCTGGATATGATTTTACATCATGGTCTAATGGTGATACTAATCAAAGTACTACTATTACAGTTGATGGTCCTACGGAAATTATTCCAGTATATATTGCTAAAACTAATACTCCATATGTAGTTAATCATTATCAAATGAATCTAGATGGTGAAACATATACATTATATGAAAGTCAAGATTTAACAGGTACAACAGATACAGAAGTAACTCCTAGCGTTAAAAATTATACAGGATTTACATCTCCAAGTGCTCAAACAACACAAATTAATGGTAATGGTAATACTGTAGTTGATTATTATTATTCTCGTAATAAGGTAAATGTTGTTTTATCAAATAAAGAATATATAAATACAACTTTAACTGATGGTAAACATTATTATGGTGAGTCATATACTTTAACAGTAATTAATAAACCTGGATATGACTTTGTTAAGTGGTCTAATAATGATACCAATAACACAATTAACATCACATTAACTGATGATTTAAATATTGGTCCTGTATTTACAGCTCGTGATGATACTTTATATATTGTTAACCATAAAAAGATGAATACTGATGGTACAACATATACTACATATGAAACTGAAAATTTATATGGTACAACAGATACACAAGTTACTCCTGACGTAAAAACATATGCTGGTTTTGTATCACCTAATACTCAAACTAAAAATATAAATGGTGCTGAGACAACTGTTTTTGATTATTTATATGAAAGAACTAAAGTATTAGTAACAGTTCAAAATAAGGAATATATTAATACTACAGCAACTACAAAAGAATACTATTATGGTGAAGAATTACACTTTGAAGCAATTGATAGACCTGGATATGACTTTGTTAAATGGTCAAATGATTATGCTGATCAAAGTATTACAATAACAGTTACAGAACCTATAACAATTTATCCTATTTATACTGAAAGAGACGACACTAAATATACTGTTATTCATAAACAAATGAATTTAGATGGTGAAACATACACAACAGTTGAAACAGAGGAATTAAGTGGTACTACAAATGCTGAAGTAACACCTGGTGTAAAGACTTATGTAGGATTTACAGCACCAAGTACACAAACTAAAACTATTAAAGCTGATGGTACTACAGTATTCGAATATAAGTATACAAGAAACAAATATGATTTAGTTGTTAATAATTACAATGATGTTGTTGAAGGTAATAAATCAGGTAAATACTATTATGAAACTCAAATAACATTAACTGCTAAAGATAAAACCGGACATACATTCATTAAATGGTCTAACGATGACTCTAACAAGTCTACTACAATTACAATTTTAAGTGATACCACAATTGAACCAATATATGATGTAAATACATTTAAAATAACATTTGATACAAATGGTGGAACAGTTGAAAAAATTGAAAGAGTAATTGAAGAGGGTGCATCAGTAGGTGAATTACCAACTCCTATTAGAGAGGGATATTATTTAATTGGATGGTTCACAGGAATATCTGAAGGAACACAAATAGATGGAACAGAAACACCAGATCATGATATAACATATTATGCTAGATGGAAAAAATCAGTTTCATCAATGA
>JAFXXB010000042.1 GCA_017542465.1 Bacilli bacterium
TATATTTTAAGAAGATTAATAAGAAGAGCTATTAGACATGCTAAAAAGCTTAATATAGATATTAATTCTGATTGGGAACAACAAATAGCATCTAAGTTAATGGATCAATATGAAGAATATTATTTTGAATTAAAAGATAATAGACAAGTTGTATTAGATGGATTAAATAATGAAAAAGTAAAATTTAATAGAACACTAGAAAAAGGTTTAAGAGAATTTGAAAAAGTAACAAAAGATAATAAAGATATTGATGGTGTTACAGCATTCCATTTATTTGATACATACGGATTCCCAATTGAGTTAACTGAAGAATTAGCTAAAGAAAAAGGGTTAAATGTAGATATTGAAGGATATAAAGCTAAATTTAAAGAACATCAAGAATTATCAAGAACTGCATCTCAAGGCAAGTTTAAAGGTGGTTTAGCTGGTAATGGTGAAATTGAAACAAGATATCATACAGCAACTCATTTACTTAATGCAGCATTAAAGAAAGTTATTGGACCTGATGTACATCAAAAAGGATCTAATATAACTGAAGAAAGAATGCGTTTTGACTTCTCATGTGATCATAAATTAAGTGATGAGGAGAAGAAAGCTGCTGAAGACCTAGTAAATAAATGGATTCAAGAAGGCTTAGAAGTTAAAAGAGTAGAAATGCCTAAACAAGAAGCTATTGATTCAGGTGCTGAATGTATGTTTATAGAAAAATACCCAGATATTGTATCTGTATATATAATTGGTGATGGTATCTCTAAAGAATTATGTGGAGGACCTCACGTATCTAATACTAAAGAATTGGGACACTTCAAAATAACTAAAGAAGAAGCTAGTTCGCAAGGTGTTAGAAGAATTAAAGCTGTATTGGAGGGAGTTTAATATATGGCAAAAATTGATAAAGAAAAATTAAAAAGTGTTGCTGGCTCTGTAGCTGGTAAAGGAAAAGGTTTCTTAACTGAATTTAAAGAATTCGTATTAAGAGGAAACGTAATGGATATGGCAGTAGGTGTTATTATAGGTGGAGCATTTGCTACTATTGTAACAGCCTTAACAAATGATTTTATTAATCCATTAATTAATTCTATAGGTGGAGCTGAAATAGGTGGACAAATACTATTACCTTGGACATCAGGTGAAGGAGCTCAATACTTATTATGGGGAGATTTTGTTACATCAGTAATTAATTTCCTAATAATGGCTTTCATCTTGTTCTTAATGTTAAAGTTTGTTAATGGATTAGTTGCTTTAACTAAGAAGAAAAAAGAAGAGGAAGATGAATCAGAAGTAGTTATTAAATCTGATGAAACAATTCTTTTAGAACAAATATTAGCTGAATTAAAAAAGAAAAAATAATATAAATTATATAATATCTAGGTATCATAATAAAAGACTTAAAAAAGTCTTTTATTTTTGTTTAATTATTTACTTTTTAATGTTATAATGATTAAGAGTAGGAGGCTAGTTATGAATATATTAGATATTATTACAAGAAAAAAGAATGGTGCTAATTTGTCTTATGATGAATTAGAATATGCATTCATGGGTTATTTAAATAAAGATATACCTACATATCAAATGTCTGCCTTATTAATGGCAATTACTATAAATGGTATGAATATGTCTGAAACCTTAGCTTTAACTGATATATTTATTAAATCAGGAGAACAATATAATATTTCTGCTGACGTTAAGAATACTGTAGATAAACACTCAACTGGTGGAGTAGGAGATACAACAACTTTAATTGTTGGTCCTATGATTGCTGCCATGGGAATGCATATGGTTAAGATGTCAGGTAAAGGTTTAGGTTTAACAGGTGGAACAATAGATAAACTAGAATCTATTCCAGGTATGAATGTTAAATTAACTAAACAAGAATTAATAGATAAAGCTAATGAAGTAGGATTTGCATTATCATCTCAAACTAAAGAACTAACTCCTCTAGATAAAGTAATATATTCATTAAGAGATGTAACAGGTACTACTGAATCAATTCCTTTAATAGCATCATCAATTATGTCTAAGAAGATTGCTTTAGGTGCTGAAAATATCTTAATTGATATTAAAGTTGGAGATGGAGCTTTAATTAAAACACAAAATGAAGCTGATGAATTATCTAAGTTACTAGTAGCTATAGGTGAATCATATAACAGAAATGTTAGAACTATAATATCTAACATGGACACACCTTTATCTTATGCGATTGGTAATGCAATTGAAGTTAAAGAAGCAATAAATGTATTACATGGCAAAAAATGTCCATTATATGATGTAGCTGTAGAATGTGCTGCAAACTTACTTTCAATGGCAAGAGGCTTAGATATTGAAGAATGTAGAATGTATGCAGAAAAAACTATTGAAACTGGTAAAGCATTACAAAAATTCTATGAATTTATACAAGCACAAGGTGGAAGACTAGCTGATATGAAAATATCAGATAAGATTATTCCAATAAACGCTAATAAAACAGGAAGAATAAAGAAAATAGATGCACTTGGAGCTGCAAAACTTGCTGCAAAACTTGGAGCATCTAAAATGACTATAGATGATAAAATAGATTATTCTGTAGGTGTATATTTAAATGTATTAGAAGGCGATAAAGTAAATGAAGGAGATTTACTAATGAAATTATATGTAAATGATCCTAATATTGAATTATCTAAAGGTGACTTCTCATTTATTGATATTGCAGAATAAAATAGAATAAAAGGGTGATATTATGTTTGGCAAGATACTAAATATTGATGACGTAACAGCTAACGTAGCAATAAATAAAGAAAATATGGTTGTACCAAATCTAATGAATTTACATGTAGTATTTGAATCAGAAGGACATAGAATACTTGGAGAAGTAAAAAGCGCTACTGAAGATACATGTCAAATCAATTTATTAGGTCAATTTACTGATGAAGGTAGATTTATTGCAGGTACAATTATTAAACCTACATTAGATGCTACAATTAGAATAATAAATGATCAAGAATTAGAAATTATATTTGGTAAGAATGATCCTCAATCATTATATATGGGTAAAAGTGCAGTATATGATGGAAAAGATGTATATGTAAATATTAATGATATGTTCTCAAATCATATGGCTATATTTGGTAATACTGGTTCAGGTAAATCTTGTTCAGTAGCTAGAATAGTACAAAATATATTCTTAAATAAGAATTTCTTATCTTTTAATGCAAACTTATTCTTCTTTGATGCATATGGTGAATATAAGAATGCATTTAAAGTATTAAATCAATTAAATCCAAATTATCAATATAAATTTATTACATCTAATCCTATAGATCAAACAGATGTACCTTTAAGAATACCTGTATTCTTATTATCAAATGATGATATGGCTTTATTATTACAAGCAGATAATCACCATCAATATACAATTATTGAGAGAATGATGAAACTTGCTAAATTATTTAGTAAAAATGATGAAGAAACCAAGAAATTAAAGAACCATTTAATAGCAAAAGCTATCATGTCAGTTTTATTCTCAAATCAAAATGCATCTGGTAAAAAGAATGATATCTTTACAATTATTAAAGACTGTTCTACACCTGAATTTAGTGTAGATACAGACTTACAAGGAATTGGATATACTAGAAAGTTCTCAGAATGTTTCGGAATTGATAGAAATGGTGAATTTGGTGAATCTGTATTAATTAATGAATATTTACTTAAGTTTATTGATGATGAACTTGAAGCTAAAATGATGGTACCAAACGATGCATTCTTTACATTAGATGATTTAGAGAAAGCATTATCATTTACATTAATTGGTGATGGTTTCTTAAATAATAGAATAATGCAAGATAATGCAACTATCATGCAAGTTAGATTACATTCATTAAACAATAGTACAAATAAAGAGTTCTTTAAAGTAGATAGTTATATTACATTAGAGAATTACATTTCATCATTAATAGTACATAATAATAAGAGATCACAAATTATTAATATAAACTTAGAAGACATTGATGATGCATTAGCTAAAACAATAGTTAAGATCTTCTCTAAGATGATATTTGATTTTGCTAAGTCTCGTAAAGAAAGAGCAGCAATTCCATTCCATCTATTTATTGAAGAAGCACATAGATATGTAACTAAAGATGATATAGATCATTTCTTACTTGGTTATAATATATTTGAAAGAATTGCTAAGGAAGGTCGTAAATATGGAGTTATGTTAGACTTAATCTCTCAAAGACCTGTTGAGTTATCTGATACAGTTATTGGACAAACATCTAACTTCTGTATATTAAAGATGACACACCCATTAGACTTAGATTATATTAATAAAATGTTGCCTAATATTTCAGGTGATGTTATTGAAAAACTAACTTCATTACAATCTGGTACAATGGTTGCTTTTGGTACAGCGTTTAAGATTCCTATAATCATTAAAATGGACATGCCAAATCCACCACCATATTCGTCAAACTGTAATGTAAATGAA
>JAFXXB010000043.1 GCA_017542465.1 Bacilli bacterium
CAATGGGAGATGTAACTGCTCCTGTAAGTAAAATCACACCTTATATTGAAGGTGGAATTACATCAATTTATAAGACTAGTGGTTCATTATCATTTAATAATGGTAAGTTAAAAGGTGCTGTTGATGCATTCCAAGGAGCCGTTGATAGCGTAAGAGAAGGATATGAAATCTATTACGATAATGAAGATCATTCAGTTAATGCATTAAAGATTAGAACATACAGTGTATCTGATGTTTCTAGTACACCTGTTTCTAAGATGCCTAAAGATGGAAATGGTTATGCTAGAATTTCATATAAACCTAGTGTTACTGAATCATTATCTAATGTAACAATAGTAGGTGAAATTACTGGTGAAGGAACAGGTTCACAAGGAACAAACGGTATTTCTAATACTGAAATATCTGGTAAAGATTTTGAATATACAGGAGACGAAGAAAGATATGTTGTACCTGAATCAGGTATATATAGATTAGAAACTTGGGGAGCATCTGGTGGACACAGCTTATGTAATGGTAATGAATGTGGACAACCTGGATATGGTTCTTATTCATCTGGTTATATTTATTTAACAGCTGGTCAAATACTATATATTAATGTAGGTGGTCAAGGTGGAATTGGTATTCTACATGGTACTGCTACAGGTGGATATAATGGTGGAGGAACAGGTTCTTGGGATGGATCTGATGATGAAGCCTCAGGTGGTGGTGGAGGAGCAACTCACATCGCTACGAAATCAGGTTTATTATCATCATTAGAAAGTAATAAAGATAAAGTATTAATTGTTTCTGGAGCTGGTGGAGGAAGTTCTTATTCCTATAGAGCTGGTTCTGGAGGTGGAAAAACTGGTGGAACTGGTGCATCAAGCACTTTATCTGGTAATCAAACAACAGGATATGCATTTGGACAAGGTCAAAATGGTTCTGGTGCAGCAGACTCTGATGGTGTTGCCGGAGGAGGAGCTGGATGGTATGGTGGTTATATGAATAACCAAAGTTATCAATCATGTGGTTCTGGTGGATCAGGTTATATCGGTAATACTAGATTATATAATAAACACATGTATGGTTATAATATTCAAACATCAGATGATGAATCAGATAAGACTTTATCTAATGGTACTTCATCATGTACTTCTGCTGATCCAACTGAAGATTGTGCAAAAGAAGGAAATGGATATGCACGTATTACATTTATTCAAGGTTCAGGAGATTTCAATTATACTAATGGTGAACAAGAATATACTGTAAGTAAATCAGGATTATATAAGATAGAAACTTGGGGAGCCCAAGGTGGAAATAACGGTGGTTATGGTGGATATTCAGTTGGATATACATATTTAACTACTGGAGATAAACTATATATTAATGTTGGTGGAGCTGGTACTGGAGATGGTACACATCAATATAGATATGGTGGATACAATGGTGGTGGCGATGCCATAGGAGATGGTGATGGTAATACTAGACAAGCATCTGGTGGCGGAGCAACACATATTGCTATATCATCAGGATTATTATCTACATTTGAAAATAAACAAGATGACTTATTAATTGTTTCAGGTGGTGGCGGAGGCCATGGATTTAACGTAGTTCAAGATCGAAATATTATCGGACATGCTGGTGGTTATGTTGGTGTCGGTGGAACAGATAATAATGTTGTAACTGGTGGCTCTCAAACTGAAGGTGGTAGTTGCGGTGGAACTCAAAGTAATTATTGTCAAGATGGTTCATTTGGACAAGGAGGATCTGCTGCTTATGCCGGAGGTGGCGGAGGCTACTACGGTGGAGCTGATTATTGCCAAGCAAACTCAGGTGGCTCTGGTTATATAGGTAATACTAAATTATTTGATAAACAAATGTATTGTTATAACTGTCAAACAAGTAATGATTATGCAACTAAGACTGTTTCTAATGGAACAGATTCATGTCATTCATCTGGACCTGTAAGTAATTGTGCAAAAGAAGGAAACGGATATGCTCGTATATCATTTATCAATTCTTCTACAGGATTTGATTATACAAATGATGAACAAGTATATACTGTTACATCATCAGGATTATATAAGATAGAGACTTGGGGAGCTCAAGGTGGAGCAGCCTTAGATTCTGTCGGTGGATATGGTGGATATTCTATTGGTTATGCATATTTAACAATGGGAGAAAAACTATATATTAATGTTGGTGGTGCTGGAATTACGCACGATAACACCGTTGAATTCTTAAATGGAGGATACAATGGTGGTGGTAAAGCAATTCACAACAATAATGGTGATGGATATGATGCTTATAGAGGATCAGGTGGAGGAGCAACACATATTGCTACTTCTACAGGATTACTATCTACTTTTGAAAATAAACAAACAGATTTATTAATTGTTGCCGGAGGCGGTGGTGGTGCATCTACATTTAGAACGCATCATAGTACTGCTGGTTCTGGTGGTGGTATAAATGGTGTTTCTGCAGTTATGATTTCTGGTGATGGTACTGCTGGTACTGGAGGAACTCAAACTGCTGCTGGTACACCTGCTGGTTCATTTGGTTTAGGTGGAGATGCAATTCAATCACCTGGATGGGGTGAATCTGGTGGAGCCGGAGGAGGCGGAGGTTACTATGGTGGTGGCCGTGGTGATAATAACTCTGGCGGTTCTGGTGGATCAGGTTATATTGGAAACTCTTCCTTACTTGATAAGCACATGTATTGTTATAATTGTCAAACAAGCAGTGATTATGCAACTAAGACATTATCTGACGGAACTGATTCATGTCATTCACAATCTCCTTCTGTTGATTGTGCAAAAGAAGGAAATGGATATGCACGTATTACTCAAATCAGTAGTGCAGTTAAATTTGATTATACTAATGGTGAACAAACATATACAGTTCCAAGTACTGGTACATACAAATTAGAAACTTGGGGAGCCCAAGGTGGTAATGTTCCAGATTATATCGGTGGATATGGTGGATATTCAGTTGGATATTCATTACTAGAAAATGGACAAAAACTTTATATTAATGTAGGTGGTAAAGGTACAGATAACTTATTAACTGTTGGATCTGGTGGATACAATGGTGGAGGAACTGGTACTGGTGGATATTGTGTAGGACAAAATAGATACTCTGGTTCAGGTGGAGGAGCAACACATATTGCTACTCAATCTGGATTATTATCAACGTTTGAAGAAAATAGAAGTAAAGTATTAATTGCATCCGGCGGTGGTGGAGGAGCCAATAACATGGAAAGTGCTAGTGGTTCTGGTGCTGCTGCTGGTGGATACCTAGGTAATACTGCTACATGGACTAATCATGGGCATTCATATTATGTTCAACCTGCTGGTGGTTCTCAAACTGCTGGTGGATTAAATGGATATAGTTATACTCCAATTGATAGAGAAGAAGCTGGATTTGGCCAAGGTGGTAATCACGAAGGCAGCGACTGTTCTGAAGGTTCCGGTGGAGGAGCTGGATGGTACGGCGGAGGCTGGGGTCACTTTGCTCCAGGTGCAGGTGGCTCTGGTTATATTGGAAATGCTGACTTATTTGATAAATATATGACATGTTATAATTGTTCAACTAGTGATACTGAAAGTACTAAAACAACATCAAATGAATGTCATAGTGAATCACCATTAGCTGAATGTTCCAAAGAAGGTAATGGTTCTGCTGTTATAACTGTTATATCTTCTGATGAAATAGGTACTTACACTATTACATATTCTTCTGAAATAGGTACTTTAAGTTTTGTATCTAGAAGTTATGTTGGTACATCAGTAATTGGTGAATTCCCAGTTATAACTGACTTTGGTGATTACTACTTTGATGGTTGGTATTTAGATACTGATTATACTAAGAGAGTAACTATTGATACTATAGTTGAAGCAAGTACTACATTATATGCTAAATGGATAGATAATGCTACATATTGTAGTAGAGAATCAGTATTTGATTTTGATTATAATGGAACAGAACAAGTATTTATCCCTGATTGTGATGGTAAATACACATTAGAAGTATGGGGTGCATCTGGTGGTGGTTTATCTACTACTGCTCAAGTAGCAAATAGAAAAGGTGCTGGTGGATACTCAACTGGTGAGATTAATTTAACTAAAGGTGAAACACTTTATATTAATGTAGGAGGACAAGGTACTTTAGGTAACTATCCTGCTGGTGGATATAATGGTGGAGGAGCTGGAGGTAACAGTGAATCTGGATCAGGTGGAGGAGCAACACACATTGCTACAGCTTCTGGTGTATTATCTTCATTATCTAATAATAAGAATTCTGTATTAATCGTTGCTGGTGGAGGCGGTGGTACCGACGATACTGGTAATGGTGATTTCGGTGGATATGATGATGGATCTGGTGGATCTGCAGGAGGTTATGAAGGTAATGCTGCTATAGAAAGTGGTTCTACAAATAATTCTTACCCTGGTGGTAAACAAGACTCAGGTTATGCATTTGGTCAAGGTCAATCTGTATCATCATGTGACTCTGGTGGAGCCGGAGGTGGATGGTACGGTGGTTATGTATCTAACAGCTGTGGCGGTGGAGGAGCAGGTGGCTCTGGATATATAGCAAATCCTAGATTAATAAATGGAGCAATGTATGGATATAAGGTTAAATCTAAATATGCATCAGATAAAGCTAATATAGCTTATCTAGTTCCATTAACAGATAAGATATCTAACGGAAATGTTACATATTCAAATGTTCAAACAGCATTCACTGAAGCACAAAATGGAGATACATTGAAACTTATAACTAATGCAGATATATCTTATGATGTAGTTATTCCTAATAAAACTGTTACATTTGATTTAAATGGATTTAACTTATCGACAAGTAAGACTATAACTAATGAAGGTACAATGAGTATAGTTAATACAAATACTGGATCAGGAACTTCATCAATTATATCTACAAATAGTAATACATTATTAACTAACAATAATAATTTAACTATTAATAATATAAATATTAATGGTTATAATACTATTGATAATGCTGGTACATTAGATGCTCAAAGTGTTCATATTAATGCAACTAATCAAGGTATTAAGAATACTAATGAGATGAATGTTGAAAACTCAATTATAAGTGGTACAAATTATGGTATTTATAATAATAGTGTTGAAGATGTAACTTTAAGTAATAACTCAATTACTGGTGGATCAGCATTATACAATAATACAACTGGTAAGATTACAAGTTATCTAAATAGTATATATGGAGATATTACTAATAATCATTCAAGTGGTATATTAAATATTGATAAAGGTGCTGTTGCTGGTACTTACACAAATAAAGGTACATCTGAAGTTACTAATGTTGCTTTATCAAACTCTACAAGTACTAGTGGTCATGTTAGAAATATTAATAACTTTGGTAATATGACAGTTACTAATTCAACATTCACTCAAACAAGTACTTATGCTTGCAACGGATGCACGGATAATTCTGTAGGTATTAGAAATAATTCTACTGGTAACTTAATTAGTTCTTATAACACATTTAATATTACTAATGACTATGGTTCTAGAAATAGATGGTTAATAGGATTCGAGAATATTGGTATATTAAGATCAAGTAACGATACAGTTAACTTGAATAATGGTTATAGAACAGCGATTATATATAATAGTACAAGTAATCAAGCAACTGTTGGTAATATTACATCTACTATTACAAATGGTCGAGAGAACATAGCGTTTAATAACCAAGCAGGTATTTTAAATATCACAAGTGGAAACGTAGAGATTAAGAATAGTTATGATGCTTATGGTGTAGGACAATATGCAGGTACCACAACAAGTAATGCTATTAATTACAACATGCATGATAATACTTATTCTAGAGCGTTCTACATAGCCGGTGGTACATTAAATACTGAAGGTGGAGATAGTAGAATTTATGCTACATCAAATTCATATATGGTTGAACATAGTTCAGGTACAGTTAATTTAACTAGTGGTGCTTATGAAATTAAAGCTCCTACAACATACTTCACTAGTATGTCTCAAGGAACATTAAATATCGCTGGAGGAACATATACATCTATTGCTACAGGAACAGCTAATGGTATTAACATGAGTGGAGGAACATTAACTATTACAGGTGGTAATATCTCAATGACTGGTACTACAGCAACTGGCATTAATGCTTCTAATGGATTAATTACAATTGGTACATTAGGTGGAGGAGTATCTACTACAAATCCATACATTGAAGCTATTGGATCAACAAGTGGAACTGGTATAACTACTGGTGAAGCAGACTTATACTTCTATGATGGTAAAGTAGTTGCTACAACTACTCCAAGATCTGGATTCTTAAATGGTACTGAAGATGGATATGATCTTAAAGAATTTACTGATCCTAATACTGGATATAAGTATTGCATCTTAGATGTAACTTATTAGAAAGATAAAACACTTCTATATAGAAGTGTTTTTCTTATATAAAAAATAGAGTATTTCTACTCTATTTATAATCAGGATGTTGATTAAATTCATCTTCAATAAATGATGTTTTAATTAATCTGCTGAATAATCCTTCATTAACGATATAATCAAATTCACCAATAAATTCAAACACAATTGGATTCCATTTCATTTTAAATTCATCTAATCCTTTATACATTGTACTGCTATCAAATTTACCAGTCATTCCACCCATATCTAAATAACTAAAGTATGGTTTATATCTTTCAATAATTGCACAATATAAGAAATAATTTGGATTATATTTTTTGTATTCTTCAGAATAACCAGATGTTATAACTGATATTCTATTATAATGTTTAACTATAATAGCTCCACCTACAATAGCTGTTTTGTTTTTCTTTAAACTTTCAGTAGCTAATAGTATGTTATTTTTTATATTCTCTAATAATCTATCAGATGCCATCTTTCTAGTTAAGTTGTTAGGAGATGGGTCAGATTGAATAATACTATTAAGTGATTCATTTTTTAATTGTTCTTGTTCATATAATTTCTTAATACTTTCAAGTCTTGATTCAAAATCCATTTGTACTAAAACTAAATCAATAGATTTATCTTTATCAAATACATTATAGAATGTTTTATAATAATTAGCTGTTCTTTTAGTTTTAAGCATTGGATATAACTTATCTATATCTTTAACATCACCAGTTATAAGTGACATACCTTGTTTAATTGTTTTTCTAACCTTTTTACGACATTCTCTATCTATCTTCTTTATATCAAATGTTTTTAAATCTATATATGCATTATATCTTGGTTGCATTAAATCAAATTCTTTTAATTCTTTTCTTCTTTTAACTCCAAAGTTAGTTAACTCATCAATAATTTTAACATTACCATTGTAAGTCATTACGAATTTATGAGCTTTATCAGTTGTTCCTATAATAATCTCTGGATTAAACTTAATAAATACATATTCTTGAGGTTCATAATATTCTTTTAAAGCATTTAAGAATTCTTTTACTAATGCTTCATTATAATAATCTATTAATATACCTTTAGGAGCATATCCATATCTAGATTTACCAGTTATAGTTTTAGACAATATTAAAGCGGCAGCAACTAGTGTGTTCCCGTCTCCATAACCTATATACTCATAGTCATATCCATTATCAGCCATAACAAGCGCATACTTTTGAGTTTGCATGTAACTGTTTAAAGGATGTGATGAAGCAAATTCTAAAAATTGTTCAGGTGAAATAGTATATATTCTCACACTTAACACTCCCTCATACTAATAGTATTATAACATATTTATTAATAAAATGAATTAATTATTGATAATAATTTAGGAATAGTCTATAATACTTATTAATTGTTGAAAAAAAGCCATAAATATGGTAAATTATTTAAGGAAAACAGGTGATTTTATGGAAACAGCATTAATAGTAATTTCTATTATATTAATAGTATTAGTATTATTACAAAGTAGTAAAGCACAAGATGGTGGACAAATCATTTCAGGTGGAAATGCAGAATTATTCATGAATGTTAAGGAAAGAGGATCAGAATTATTCCTATCTAGATTAACATTAGTTCTTGGTTTAGCATTCTTTATAATATCATTAATATTATATTTACAATAGGAAAGCAATTTCCTATTTTTCGTTATAAGCATTGCTTATAATATGATAAAATTAAGGTGTAGGTGATACAAATGAAAGAAAAAGTATTAGATTTATTAACAACTCAATATGATGCTTTATCTTTAGAATCTTTAGTAGAAAAATTAGATCTTAAAACTACAGAAGAAATAGGTATGTTACAAGATGTATTAAATGATTTAGTGGCTTCTTATGATCTATATTTAACTAAGAAGAATAAATATATATTATTAGAGAAAATGTCTAATTTTAAAATAGGAATTGTAGATGTTAAAGAAAAAGGGTTTGGTTTTTTACTTAATGAAGAAGGTAAAGATATACACATAGAAAAAGAACAATTAAATGGTGCTTTAGATGGTGATAAAGTTCTTGTTGAAGTAATTGGTACAAATCCTTCTAAACCAGAAGGTAAAGTATTAAAAGTTCTTGAAAGAGATAAAAGAAATATTGTTGGAGAAGTTAAAGTTATTAAATCTAAAAAAGTATTTGTAACTGAAGATAAGAAGTTTAAGAATACTCCAATTAATATTGCTCAAGAAGATTTAAATAAATGTGTAGAAGGCGAAATAATAGCTGTAACAATAGATGATGAATTAAGCAGACCAAATAGTATTGTTGGATCTATTAAGGCTAAAATAGGCCACAAAGATGATCCAGGAATGGATATTATTGAATTAGCAGCTAAATATGATGTATTTGAAGAATTCCCTGCAGATGCAATGGAACAAGCTAATTCATTACCAACTGAAGTAACTGAAAAAGATTGGTATGGAAGAAAAGATTTAAGAGATAAGATTATTTATACTATAGATGGTAAAGATACAAAGGATATAGATGATGCTGTAGGTGTTGAAAAACTACCTAATGGTAATTATAAATTATATGTTTGTATCGCTGATGTTTCTTATTATATTCAAGAGGGTTCGCCTTTAGATAAAGAAGCATTAAATAGAGCAACATCTAATTATCCTGCTGATAAGGTAATACCTATGTTACCTCATATAATATCTAATGGTATTTGTTCATTAAATGAAGATGTAGATAGATGCTGTATTGCATGTGAGATGGAAATTAATGGACAAGGTAGAGTAATTGATGCTGATGTATATCCAGCAATAATTCATTCTAAAAAGAAGATGAATTATACTGATTGTAATAAAATACTTGAGGATGAAATACCTGAAGGATATGAAGAATTTAAAGATGCTTTATTATTAGCTAATGAATTACATAAATTAATTAGAAAAGAAAGACAAGGAAGAGGAGCAACAGACTTTGATACTGTTGAACCTAAATTTGTATTTGATGAAAAACATCATGCTATAGATGTAGTAGCAAGAGAACGTGGAGAATTTGAGAAATTAATTGAAGACTTCATGATTGCTGCTAATGAATCGGTAGCAAGAAAGTTTCAATATTATGATGGATATAATAATGGACTTCCATCTATTTATCGTGTACATGATGTTCCAAGTCCTGAAAAAGTACAACAATTTATTCAATTCTGTAATGCATCAGGTTATCCAATTGTAGGTAAGTTTAAAACTATTGAGAATGCTAAAGTATTCCAAAAACTATTAGAACAAATTGATGCTGAAGGTGAAGAAAGAGAAATAATAATGAAGATGGCTGTTAGATCTATGGCCAAAGCTATTTATTCTAAAAATAATATAGGACACTTTGGTTTAGGATCAACATGTTATACACATTTCACTTCACCAATAAGACGTTATCCTGACTTACAAGTTCATAGATTATTAAGAACATACTTCTTTGAAGGATTAACTGATCAAAGAACTGTAAATTATTGGGATGCTCATTTAGATGATATAGCTAAACAATCATCTGATAGAGAAAGAAATGCAGATGAACTTGAAAGAGCTGCTGATGACATGTTCATGGCTGATTATATGACAGACCATATAGGTGAAGAGTATGATGCTATTGTATCTGGTATAACTGCATTTGGTTTATTTGTTCAATTACCTAATAGAGTTGAAGGTTTATTAAAATATGAAAATATGCCATCAGATATGTATATATATGATGAAGAACAAAACTATGCTATAGGTAAGAACTCTAAAAAGATTATTAGAGTTGGATCATATATTCATGTTAAATGTATATCTGCATCTAAATCATTGATGCAAATAGACTTTGAACAAGTTGGACAAGTAGACGATAAGAAGAAGGCTAGATAATATGGTAGAGATAAATAATAGAAAAGCCTACTTTGACTACTTTGTTAATAGAGAAATAGAATGTGGTATAGCATTAACTGGTACTGAGATTAAATCAATCAGAAAAGGATCAGCTAATTTAAAAGATACATATGCTAGAATTAAAAATAATGAAGTATATTTAGTAAATATGTATATAGCTAAATATGATGAAGGTCATCAATTCAATCATGATGAAAGAAGACAAAGAAAGCTATTATTACATAAAAAAGAAATTATTAAGTTATCTCAAGAAATAAAAGAACAAGGATTAACTTTAGTTCCTTTAAAATTATATTTTAAAAATAATCATGCCAAGATCCTTTTAGGAGTATGTAAAGGTAAAAAACTATATGATAAGAGAGAGTCTATTAAAAAGCGTGATATAGAAAGAGATAATAGATATTAAAAGTGAATAATTATATTCACTTTTTTTATTTAATGTTATAATAAAAGTAGGAAGGTGATAATCATGAATATTAATATTCGTGGAGACAAGATGGCTGTAACAGACGCTATCAAAACTTACATAAAGGAGAAGATTGCTAAACTTGATAAGTACTTTGATGATCCTAGTACAATTGATGCACATGTATTAATTAGATCTAAGAATAACAAAGATACAATTGAAGTAACAATTCCTGCTAAAGGATTTACTTTAAGAGCTGAAGAATCAAATGATGATTTATATGCAGCAATTGACAATGTTCAAGAAGTACTTGAAAGACAAATAAGAAAGAATAAAACTAGATTAAACTCTCGTAAGAATGAAGTACCTGATATATCATTTACTTATATTGATGTAGATATTGAAGAGGAAGAAGATAGTCAAATAGTTAAGAGAAAAACTATTGAAACTAAACCAATGAGTGAAGAAGAAGCTATACTTCAAATGGAATTATTAGGTCATGATTTCTTTGTCTATAAGGATGCTGATGAAGAGTGTGTTGCAGTCCTATATAAGAGAAAAGATGGTAATTACGGTATAATTTATTCAAAATAATTGATTTTTAACGATTTTAAGCATGGTTTTCCCATGCTTTTTTTATTATTTATATATTATTTTAACGATATATGGTATAATTTTAAGTGTATGAATGGTTAAAAATAGTTAATTTATAGAAACATATTTAACCTTTTTATGATACAATAGAACTTACTGGAGGAAAATTTATGGGACTACTTAGAGGGTTAATCGATACTGAATATCGTGAATTAAAAAAGTTTAAAAAAATAGCTGATAAAATTGAAGCTTTAAGTGATAAATACTCAGAAATGAGTGATGATGAATTAAAGCATACAACTAAAGACTTACAAGAAAAATTAGCAAATGGTAAAACGGTTAATGATGAAGAAATAATTGTACCTGCATTTGCTGCTGTAAGAGAAGCTGCATGGAGAATTGTTGGTGAAAAACCATATTATGTTCAATTGCTTGGTGGACTTGCATTACATTTTGGTAATATCGCTGAGATGAAGACTGGTGAAGGTAAAACATTAACTACTATCTTACCTGCATACTTAAATGCACTTGAAGGTAAAGGTGTTCATGTTGTTACAGTTAATGAATACTTAACTGAACGTAATGCTGAATGGATGGGACCTATATATGAGTATTTAGGATTAACTGTTGGTGTTAACTTAAATGCTATGTCTATGAATCCTGAAGCTAAGAGAGAAGCCTATGCATGTGATATTACATATACAACAAACTCTGAAGCAGGTTTTGATTACTTAAGAGATAATATGGTTGTAAGACCAGAAGATAGAGTACAAAGAGGATTAAACTATGTAATCCTAGACGAAATCGACTCAATGTTAATTGATGAAGCTCGTACTCCATTAATTATATCTGGTGGTAAAGTTAATTCAGCTAATTTATATAAAGAAGCAGATAAAGCTGTTAAACAATTAACAGAAGATGAAGATTATACTGTAGATTTAAAGACTAAATCAGTTATGTTAACTGAAGCAGGTTCTAAGATGATTGAAAAGTTCTTCTCATTAGAGAACTTATATGATTCAAATAATACAGCATTAGTACATCATATTAACCAAGCTTTAAAAGCTAACTATGGTATGGCTGTTGATGTTGATTATATGGTTAATGGAGAAGGAAAAGTATTAATCATTGATCAATTTACTGGTCGTGTAATGGAAGGTAGACAATTTAGTGATGGCTTACATCAAGCACTAGAAGCTAAAGAAGGAGTTCAAATTAATGAAGAAACTCAAACAATGGCTACTATTACATACCAAAATTTCTTCAGAATGTATGCTAAGATTTCGGGTATGACTGGTACAGCTAAGACTGAAGAAGAAGAATTTAGAGAAATTTATAACATGTATGTTATTGAAATACCTACTAATAAACCATGTATAAGAAAAGATATGGCTGATATTATGTATGCTACTGAATCAGCTAAATATAAAGCTATAGTAGAGTTTATTAGACAAGTACATGAAACAGGGCAACCTATTCTAGTTGGTACTATTTCAGTAGAAAACAATGAAAGATTATCTAGAATGTTAGATAAGATTGGAATTAAGCATGAAGTATTAAATGCTAAGAATCATGCAAGAGAAGCTGAAATAATCGCTAAGGCTGGTGAAAAAGGTGCAGTTACAATTGCAACTAACATGGCTGGTCGTGGTACCGATATTAAATTAGGTAAAGGTGTAGTTGAACTTGGTGGTTTATGTGTAATTGGTACTGAAAGACATGAATCTCGTCGTATTGATAACCAATTAAGAGGACGTTCAGGACGTCAAGGAGATCCAGGTTACTCACAATTCTTTATCTCATTTGAAGATGAATTATTAAAGAGATTTGTACCTGATTCAATTAAGACTGCTGTTCAAAACTTAGGTTTAGATGATATGGAACAAATTAGATCTAAGATGTTCACTAAATCTGTTGAATCAGCACAAAAGAAAGTTGAAGGAAACAACTATGATATGCGTAAGAATTTACTTGATTACGATAATGTAGTATCTCAACAAAGACAAGTAATCTACAAGAGACGTAATGAAGTATTAGATTCAGAAGATATTCATAGTGTAGTATTAGATTTTATTAGAGATTATTTAGATGATATGATTCATTCACATTTAGCTCCAGAAGGATATTTAACTGATGCTGATATAGATGGTATATTAGATGCTGTTAATCCTTCAATAAGACATGGTAAATTCCAAGTAGAAGATTTATCTGGTAAGAGTGAAGATGAAGTATATGATTTAATATCTGAAAAGATTATTGAAGAATATGAAAAGAAGATATCTATAGTTCCTGAAGAAATAGTTAGAGATTTTGAAAGACATATTTCTTTAAGAGTTATTGATGAAGCATGGATTAAACATATAACTGATATGGATAACTTAAGAGAAGGTATTGGATTACGTGGCTATGGTCAAAGAAATCCATTACAAGCTTATGCATCTGAAGGTTATGAAATGTTTGAAAGAATGCAAGATAGTATTGAACAATCTATAGCTGACTTCTTATTAAGAATGGAAATTAAACAAAACTTCAATGCTAGACCTGTAGAAGGTGTTGCAAATGATGGTAAGAAGAAAGTTAAAAAGACTGCTACAGCTGAGAAGAAAGTTGGAAGAAATGATCCATGCTGGTGTGGTTCAGGTAAAAAGTTTAAAAACTGTCATGGTAAATAAAAGATTCTTATAGAATCTTTTTTTATTGTAGTGATATAATATAATTGTAATGTTAATCATTAGTGCACTTAACATACATAAAAATGTTAATAATTTGATTAAAGTATATGAAAAATACATCAAATGTTAACACTAGTTGCTAAATTTCCAACGCAACTGTATAGAACGCAACCGATTGAATTAGTAAAATGATAGTCAGAAAGAGGTGATTAGTATGACAATCGGAGAAAGATTGTTAAAACTAAGAAGAGATAAAAATATCTCGCAAGAAGAACTTGCAAACGAGCTAGACGTATCTAGACAAACTATATCAAAGTGGGAAACTGATCAATCACTTCCTGACTCTGATAAAATCGTTCCATTATGTAATTATTTTGGAATAACATCTGATGAGTTACTTACAGGTAACAAAAATATTGTTGAAAAGAATTTTGAAGACAATAAAAAGAAATTTGCTAGAAATATAGCTATAGCAGTAATGTTATATATTATGTCTTTAGTATCTATTATTGTATGTTCTGGATTAATTAACAATGATATTGTTGGAATAGCTTCATTCTTCACATTAATAGCATTAGGTACTGGATTAATTATCTATAGTGCAATTGCATATGGTGAAAAGAAAGAAAAAGTAGAAACAAAACAAGATAAACACAACAAAAGACTATCTAAACAAATAGAAGGTGTTGTAGGTATTCTTGGTGTAACTGTTTATTTAATAGTTTCATTCATGACTGGTGCATGGCACATTACATGGATTATTTTCTTAATTGTAGGAATCATTAATCAAATTATTAAATTATTATTCACTATATTCACTAAAGAAGAAGGTGAAATAGATGAGTAAGACTTGGTCTATTGTATTATTAATTGTATTAGTTATATTATTAATACTTGTATGTACATTCTTTGGTTTCTTAATGGTAAATGGAGGAAAGTTCCCATTTAACTTACAAATAGGTGGATATTCTGAAAAAATAGTTGAAAGTAAAACTGTTGAATCTGCAAATATTATTAATGTAGATGTTAATTCTTCAGATGTATTTGTAGAACATTCAACTGATAATAAAATATCTGTTGAATTATATTCTGATTTTGATGTTGAACATGAGATTACATATAATAACAATGAATTGTTCGTAAAGATGGAACAAAAACCACATATTGTGATTGGTATTCATAAGAGTAATAAAGTAGTTATTAAAGTGCCTGAATCATATGATAAAGATTTTGTTATCAAGACAACAACAGGAGATATAAATATGGAAACATATGAAAATGCTAATGTTGAAATTGAAGTTAGAAGTGGTGATGTTAAGGTTCAAAACTTAAATGAATTAAAAGTGACTGATAAAACAGGAGATATTGAAGTTAATTATGTTAAGAAAGCAGATCTAAAGACAACAACAGGAGATGTTGAAATAATTAATGTTGATACACTCACTGTTAAAGTAACAACAGGAGATATTAAGGTTGATACTATTAATAATAATTTCACTATTGAAGGTGATACAGGTAGTGTTAGAATAAGTACTGCTAATGTATTAGATGATTCATCTGTCAATGTTAAAACAGGAGATGTTAAGATTAATTCATTAACTGGTGCGTTTATTGAAGCTGAAACTAGTACAGGAGATATCAAAATAAATAATAATGATAGAAAATTAGAAAAGACTTGTACAATTAAAACAACAACAGGAGATATTAGAGTAAATCAATAATATTAAATAAAACAGATGATTTCATCTGTTTTATTATGTTATAATGTTAATAGTAAAGAAGTGATAATATGAATATTAATGAATTAATTAATAATTATACTGAACTTAAGAATAGATTAGAGTCTATTGGGAGGTCACTTTGACGTCTCTGGTAAAGAGAGCAGATTAGATGAATTAAATAAAAAACTAAGTGATCCATCAATATATAATAATATTGAAGAATTAACTAATATCAATATGGAAGTATCGTCTATCAATAATATTTTAGATGAATATAAGAAATTAGATAGAGATATAAATGGTAATCTAGAAATATTAGAATTATATAAAGAGGATATAGAAGAAGAACTATTAGATGATATAAATAATTCATATAGTTCTATAGAATCAAATTTATCATCACTTGAAGTATCAACATTACTTGATGGTGAATTTGATAAAGATAATTGTTATTTAGAAATACATCCTGGTGCAGGTGGAACGGAAGCAATGGATTGGGCTTCAATGTTACTTAGAATGTATCAAATGTATTTAGATAAGAACGGATATAAATATGAAATAGTTGACAAACAAGCTGGTGATGAAGCTGGTATTAAATCAGTTATGATTCATATAATTCATACATATGCATATGGTTATCTAAAATCTGAAACAGGAGTACATAGATTGGTTAGAATTTCACCTTTTAATGCAGCTGGTAAAAGACAAACATCATTTGCCGCTGTAAGTGTTACACCTGAGATTGAAGATGTACCTAAGGATATAGAAGTTAAAGATGAAGATATAAGAATAGATATAACTAGAGCATCAGGTAATGGAGGACAGGGAGTTAATACAACAGATTCTGCTGTAAGATTATCTCATATACCAACAGGAATAGTTATTTATGCTCAACAAGAAAGATCTCAAATAAGAAATAAAGAAATAGCTATGAAGATCTTAAAGTCTAAGTTATATCAGTTAGAAGTAGAAAAGAGACATAATGAAATAAATTCATTAAAAGGATCAGATGATATTAACTTTGGTTCTCAAATAAGAAATTATGTATTAGAACCTTATAAGTTAGTTAAAGATGTAAGAACAGGATATGAAACAAGTCAGGCTGATAAAGTACTTGATGGTGATATACAAGGTTTCATTGAAAGTTATATAAGAATGAAGAGGGATTAAAATGAAATATGTTAAATTGATATTAGGATCATTGCTTATTGCACTAACATTTAATTTTTTACTATTACCTTATAATTTTATATCATTTGGTGATGTAGGATTAGGAGTAATATTTGGTAATATTATTAATATACCTGTTCCATTTATAATTCTATTTATAAATATAATAGTTATATTAGTTTCATTATTAATCAATCCAACTAATAGTTATAAATATTTATTACCATCATTATTAATTCCAGTATTTATGTATGCTTTGTCATTCTTAAATGTTACCGTTGAATTACCAGAAAAAGTATTAGTAATGGTTATATCTGCTATATTTATAGGATTTGGTTATTCTCTTATTTATCAATCAGGTTATAAGGGTAATACAATATTTTTACTTGAAGAGGATTTTGGTGATTATACAAAAATACATACTCAAGTATATTCAAGTGTAGTTGATATTTTAGTTGTTATTACATTTATATTTCAACAAAACTTTGAATTAGCGGTATATTCATTATTCATTATGGCAATAGCTAGATTTATTGTTAATAAAGCAAGATATAATATAAATGATTCGAAAATGTTCTATGTAATTACTGATAAAGAAAAAGAAATAAAAGAATATATTATTAGAACATTAGGATATGAATTAACTGAATTAGATGTAAAAGGTGGTTACACAAAGAAAAAGAGATCTATATTGTTATCGGTTATATCAGCTAAAGATTATTTTAGATTAAAATCTGGAATAATGAATATTGATGAACATGCCTTTGTTGCTATAACTGATACATATGATGTCATTAATAGGAAGGCGTTCTAATGAAAAAGTTGAAGTTATTATTAATTGTTATTTTAGGAGTATTAGTTTTTACTGGATGTAATTCAAAAAAGACTTCTATAACTGGTACTGATTTTTCTAAACAAGTTGGTGGAATAGTAAGTTTAAATAATTATTCTTCTCATTATGGATTAGCTAAACAAGCATATCAAACTGATAACACAGAATATAAAGTTTTATTTGTTGAAGGTAATACTATATCTGATATTAAAGGTATGTATATAGATGAAGTTAAGAATGTTTATGCTAAAGCAGGTATAGTAGAAGAAACAAGCCAAGATGAAGGAACTAATGCTGTAGATAAGAAATATACTAAAAGAACTGCAGCTGGTAAGAATTGGTCATCTATTGAAATAACAACTGATATTTCATATTACTATCTTATATATGTAGATAATACATTACTATACTTAGAAGGTAATAATGATAAGAAAGATATATTAGTAAAAGTAAAAGATACTATTAATTATTAGTATCTTTTTTATGTAAAACTATATTGTAAACTATATATTTAGTTTACTTTATAATATACATTCTAGTGTATAATTATACTAGGAAGTGGTAGATATGGATATTGCTACAATTAATCAAGAAATAGCTAATTTAAATGTTAAATTTGCTACTGTTAAAAATTTAGATATGTCAGATGAAAATTATACTGTAGGTGTATCTGTAATAGATTCTTTATCAGATTTAATTGATAAAATATCTGAAACTAATTATGAAGTGCAAGATATACCACAACTATTAGGAATATTAAGAGGACCAGTTAGATCATTAGTAAATGATTTGAAGGTATATGAAGAGAGAAGAAATAATATGCTAATTGGTGAATATGAAATTAATAAGCAATTGGAATTAGAAGCTCAAAAGGCTTTTGATGATCTTCAAAACAACCAAGGTCAATCATTTAATGATTTCTTAAATCAACCACAAGAACCTAATGTTGAACAAGTTGAACAACAAGTAAATCAAGTTGAACAAAACCTTGAAAGACAACAAGTGATGGTTAAGAAATTAACTCCAACACTACCTAATAATAATGTAGCTTAATAAATTGTATATGTTATATACAATTTTTTTTTGCTTTGTAGTATAATTTATAATAGGTGAACGGTATGGGAACAAAAGTTTTCAAGACCCTTGATGAACAAATAGAGATTTTAAAGAATAAAGGGCTAACAATTGAAGATATTAATTATGCTAAAGATGTAATACTACGTGAGAACTATTTTTTCTTAATGGGATATAGACATTTATTTCTAGATCCAAAGGATAAGAAACATTTTATTGAGGGAACTACATTTAATGAAATGTATTCTTTATTCACTTTTGATAGACAATTAAGAAATATAATATTTAAAAATATTTTAATAATTGAAAATAACTGTAAGTCTATTTTCTCATATGTTTTATCATCAAGACATGGTTATGTGGAAGCAGATTATTTAAAGCCAGATAACTATAATAATTCGCCTGATAAAGCAAAACAAGTAAATGATTTATTAAGAAAAATGAAAAGGCAAATAAGGGTAAATGGATCCCAACATGATGCAACTAAACACTTTATATCTAATTATGGATTTATTCCTTTATGGGTTGTTGTTAAAGTATTATCTTTTGGTATTACAAGTGAATTATTCACAATTATGAAAAGAGAAGATCAACAAGCTATATCTGATGAGTTTCATGTATCTGTAGATAATATGAATGTATTCTTACCAGTATTATCTAATTATCGTAATTTATGTGCTCATGAGGATATATTATTTGAACATAAAACACAAAAGGTTATACCTGATAATAAATATCATAAAGAATTAGATATACCATTTATAGATCATGAATATATATATGGTAAAGGTGATGTTTTTGTAGTTATTCTAATATTTAAATTTTTATTATCAAAAGATGACTTTAGAATGTTTATGAATGAAATAATGTATGAATTATCATCTCTTGAAGGAAAACTTCATAGTATTCCTTTAGATAAGGTATTAGATAGAATGGGATTCCCTAAGAATTATGCTAAACTATTAGAATTAGAGTAGGTGATTAATATGGAAGAAACTAAAAAAACAAATAATAATAATGGATTAAGATGGATTATATTCTTTGGTATGTTAAGTATTGTATTAGTACTAGTTGGTATTGATGTGATAGTTAATATAAATAGAAAAGTAATTCAAACAACAAATATAACTAAAACAGAAAAAGAAGTAACAATAACAGACCAAGGAATTGCTGAGGCTGTTGATAAATTATATGATGCAACAGTAATTGTAGAATTAATGCAAGGTGATTCAGTATTAGGCTGGGGTTCAGGTTTTGTATATAAATCTGAAGGAAATGATGCATATATAGTTACTAATTATCATGTAACAGATGGTTATAAAGAAGTAAGAATAGAATATACAGATGGTACTTATACAAATGGTACTGTTGTAGGTGGAGATGAATATACAGATGTATCTATTATTAAAGTAGATGCTAAAACTATTAAGAAAGTAGCTGAAACTGGTGATTCATCTAAAACTCAAGTAGGTGATACAGTATTTGCTGTAGGTACACCTATAAGTATGAAATTTAAATTCTCTGTAACTAGAGGAATATTATCTGGAAAGAATAGATTAATAAGCATGGCTAATAAGAATAAAACTGAATCATGGTATATTAATTTATTACAAATGGATGCTACAATAAATTCTGGTAACTCTGGTGGACCTTTAGCTAATGCTAATGGAGAAGTAATAGGTATTAATAACTCAAAACTTGCATCAGATACAATTGAAAATATTGGATTTGCTGTTCCTATTGAGGATGTTAAGAATGTAGCTGAACAAGTATTATCTAAAGGAACTGTTGAAAGACCATACTTAGGAGTTGGCTTAACTACATTAGAGGCTGCTAAGTATCAAGGAATAATTGATCAAAATGTTAATACTCAAGGAGCTGTTATAGGTAGTATAGAAAATAATTCAGCTTTAGGTAAAGCAGGAATTAAAGTTGGAGATATAATTACAAAGTTTGGTGATTATGAAATCCAAGATTATAAATATTTAAGATATTATTTATTTAGATATAAAGTAGGAGATAAAGTAAGCTTCACATATGTAAGAGATGGAAAAGAACATAATGCTGAAGTAACATTACAAAAGAAATAAAAAGTTAACATATGTTAACTTTTTTATGTTATTATATATACTGAAAGAAGTGAGATTATGAGTTTAAAAGCAGGTATTGTAGGATTACCAAATGTAGGTAAATCAACTTTATTTAATGCTATTACAAAACAAAGTATACTAGCAGCTAATTATCCATTTGCAACAATTGAACCTAATGTAGGTGTTGTAACTGTTCCAGACGAAAGATTAGATTGTTTAAATAATATGTATAAACCTAAATCATTAGTACCAACCGCATATGAATTTATTGATATTGCAGGTTTAGTTAAAGGTGCTGCAAGTGGTGAAGGATTAGGTAATAAATTCTTATCACATATAAGAGAAGTAGATGCTGTATGTGAAGTAGTTAGATGTTTTGATAATAAGGATGTAATACATGTAGAAGGTATTGTAGATCCTATAAGAGACATTGAAATAATAAATGTTGAATTAGTTTTGGCTGATTTAGAGTTAGTTGAAAATAGAATAGCTAAGATCGGTAAGAAAGCTCAAATGTCTAAAGATAAAAATGAACAAATGGAAATGGCTGTCTTAACTAAATGTAAGGAAGCATTACTTGCAAATATTCCTTTAAGAAGAGTTGATTTTAATAAAGAAGAATTACCATTCATTAAGAGTTTCCAATTCATAACTCAAAAGCCTATTATATATGTAGCTAATGTATCTGAAGATGATGTAGCTGTAGGTTATAATGAATATTCAAATATAGTAGCTGAATATGCTGAAAAAGAAGGCGCTGGAGTTATAGTTATGTCTTGTAAGATAGAAGAAGACTTAGCTGGTTTATCTGATGATGAAAGAAAAGAATTCATGACAGACTTAGGTATAACTAATTCAGGATTAGATAAGTTAATATTTGCTACATATGATTTATTAGGACTTGCAACATTCTTTACTGCAGGTGAAGATGAATGTAGAGCATGGACTTTCAAGAAAGGTATGAAGGCTCCTGAATGTGCTGGTATTATTCATACAGATTTTGAAAAAGGGTTTATTAAAGCTGAAGTAATGTCTTTTGAAGATTTAGAAAAATATGGAACTGAATTAAAAGTTAAAGAAGCAGGAAAGGTAAGACTTGAAGGTAAGGATTATCTGATGCAAGATGGAGATATTGCATATTTCAGATTTAATGTAACTAAATAGACTATATAGTCTATTTTTTTATTTAATGTTATAATGTATTTAGGTGATTGTATGAACTTATTTATAAATGGTTATAATATATTTATTATTGTAATAGTAAGTTTTCTTTTAACATTCCTTTTAACTCCTGTAGTTAGATGGATTTCAATGAAGATTGGTGCTATGGATAAACCTAATAAAAGAAAGGTTCAAGATGTACCAATTGCATCCATGGGTGGACTTGGAATATTCTTAACTTTTTTAATAAGTTATATGATATTTGCTCCAGTTACTACTCAAATGGTATCAATAATAATAGGTGCATTTATTATCATATTAACTGGTATTATAGATGATATATCACCTTTAAGAGCAAGAGAAAAATTAATTGGACAAATAGCAGCTGCATTAATTGTTACAGTATACGGTGGTATCGCTATTGAACATATTCAATTATTTGGACATATAATATCATTTGGATTCTTATCATATCCAATTACTATATTATTTATTGTAGCTATCATGAATGCTATTGATTTAGCTGATGGATTAGATGGATTAGCTGCAGGAACAACAACAATATACTTTATAACTACTGCTATAATTGGTTATTTAATGGCTGATATATCAGGTATAAGTATTATCTTCTGTTTAATATTAGCAGGTTCATGCTTTGGATTCTTAATGTATAACTTTGCACCTGCAAGTATATATATGGGTGATACAGGATCATTGTTCTTGGGATATATGATATCTATTATAGCTTTAGTAGGTTTTAAATCTACTACTATTACTTCACTTATAGTTCCAATTATTATGTTATTTGTACCTATCTTAGATACATTACTAGCGATGGAAAGAAGATTATTAAAAGGTCAATCAATTGGTGAAGCTGACAGAGAACACTTACATCATCAATTATTAAAGATGACTAAATCAGTTCCTAAAACAGTATTAATAATGTATATAATGAATGGTTTATTCTCTGTAGTTACTATTCTTTATATATTAGGACATAAAACATTAAGTATGATTTTATATGGAGTATTATTAATAGTATTCTTAATCTTAATATTTACTACAGATGTATTATTCACACATAAGAAGAAGGAAAAAAATGAAAATTAATTTATACGACTTTGATGGAACAATATATGATGGAGATTCAACATTTGATTTCTTTAAATATGAATTAAAAAGACATCCTATAATACTAATAACATTATTTGAGGATTTATTATTTGCTATATTATATGTGTTACATATAGTTAATAAAACTAAGATGAAAGAACACTTCTATAAATTCTTAAGATATATTAAGAATATAGATGCTGAAGTTATTTCTTTCTGGAGAGTACATGATAAAAATATTAAAGAATTCTTTTTAAAGAAAGATCATGATAAAGATATAATTATATCTGCATCTCCTGAGTTTTTACTAAGACCTATAGCTAATAAGTTAAAGGTAAAGGATTTAATTGCATCTAGAGTAGATAAAGAAACAGGTATTACTTCAGGACTTAATTGTCATGATGTAGAAAAGATTAGAAGATTAGATGAAAAGTATGAAGATTATGTAGTCATGGAAGCTTATTCAGACTCAGTTAAATCAGATAAACCTATCTTAGATTTAGCTAAGAAATCTTATATAGTTAAGAAGAATATTTTAGAAAGTTATAAGAAATAACATAAAATATTCTTTTTTTTTCGAGAAATTACCCTTCAACCGTTAATAAGAATAGTAGGAGGGTATATTATGATTAGATTAAAACATATATATAAAAGTTATAATAATACTACTGTTTTAAATGATATTAATCTATGTTTACCTAGTAAAGGATTAATCTCTATTGTGGGAACATCAGGATCAGGTAAATCTACACTACTTAATCTATTAGGTGGTATAGATAAACCGTCTAAAGGTAAGATATTTATAAATAATAATGAATTAACTGCTTTTAATAATAAAGATTTAGAATGGTATTATGATAAATTCATAGCTTTTATATTTCAAAGTTATAACTTAATTGATTATTTAACTGTAGAAGATAATCTAAAACTTGTATCTAATAAGTATAATCATGTATTAAAGAAATTGAATATATATCATTTAAAGGATAAGAAAGTATCTTTATTATCTGGTGGAGAAAAACAAAGAGTAGCAATTGCTAGAGGATTAATTAAAAACTCTAAAATGTTATTATGTGATGAACCTACAGGTGCACTTGATAATAATACATCTATAGTTATTATGAACATATTAAAAGAAGTCTCTAAAGAAAGGTTAGTTATCATGGTAACTCATAATATGGAGTTGGCTAATAAGTATTCAGATTATATATTACATATTAAAGATGGTCATATAGAGAGTGTTCCTAAAATAAATGATGATACATTTAATATGAAAATTACTAGGAATAAGTTTAGGAATGTATATAAGATAATACTTAATCATTTACTTAATAAGAAGAAAAGAAATATCTTAATTAGTTTATCATTTGCTATAGGTTTAATAGCTTTATCATTTGTATTATCCATATCAAATGGATTCAAGAAATCAATTGATATAGAAGAGAAAAATAGGTTATCTTTATACCCAATTGTAATATCTAAGAACTCATATAATATAGAAGATGAATTAACTAAAGAAGATAAAAATAATCTAGATAAGATATATATTAAAGATATTAATCATGTGAATAACATAACTAAAGAGTATGTTGATAATTTAAATGTTATTAACAATAATTTTAAGTATAAGATATATAAATATAATATAAATGATTATATTATTACAACTATATCACTTATTAACATTGAATCATTCTATAATGAATTAGATTTATTGTATGGATCAAGAATAATAAGTAATAATGAAGTAATATTAATACTTGATAATAATAATCAGTTAAATAAATATGATATGAGTATGATAGGTATAAACAATCCTGAATATAAGTATGAGAGTCTTATTAATTATTCATATGTTATAAATGATATTACTTATACTATAAAAGGTATTTATAGGGTTAAAGACGATTCTATTCTATCTGATATAACAGGTGTTATTTATAATTCAGAAGTATATAAGGATTCAATTCCTGATACTATTTATTTATATCCTTCATCATATGATAATAAACAGGTAGTTATTAACAAATTAAATGAATATCAAGATATAAAATATCAAGACATATCAACATCAATTAAAAGTATATCTAATAGTTTAATAGATGGTATAAGTGTAGTTTTATTGGTGTTTTCCATTATTACTTTAATAGTATCTAGTATATTAATAAGTATATTAACTTATATAAATATCATGGAGTATAAACATGAAATAGGAATATATAAATCTATTGGACTATCTAACTTTAATATTCAGGTTATTTTTTATCTTGAGAATATAATAATTACATGTGTATCTATATTAATAAGTACTATAACTGTATTAATTATAAGTATTCCTTTGAATAATTATATATATAATCTAACAGGATTAATTAATGTTATATCTTTGAACTTTGGTAACTTCTTATTAATATCTTTCTTGAGTATTACTTTAAGTGTATTATCATCATCTATTCCTATTCATAATATATCTAAACTAGCTATAGTGGAGATATTAAGGAATGAGTAGAAGGATTAAGTGGTTGGATCATTATAAATCATATTATGATGTATATTTTCAACCAAAGAGATTGTTAAAGAATGAGATAAAGTATGCTAAATGGTTAAGTAAATATTTTAATAGTGATGTTTATATGGTGCCTCAAGTAAAAACAAACGGAGTAAGAACACCTGATTATTGGGTTGAAAGAACAAATCAATATTGGGATTTAAAGATGTTGAATGGAAATTCAAAAAGTATTATTGATAATGTTATGAATCATAGTAAGAATCAGACTAATAGAATAGTTTTTGTTATAGGAAAAACAAATTTTTCAATTAATAATATAGAAAAACAACTATATAAATGTATGTTTGGATATCAACGAAGATATATTAAAGAAATCATATTGAAGAATAAGAAAGGAAAAATGATAATTCACATTAAAAGAAAATAAAAAAGGAACAGACTCCTGTCGTAATAGACAGGTCCTGCTCCTTTGTATATCCATAATAACATCTGTTATTTTAATTGTCAAAATAAATAATAAAGAGACCAACTCGCTGCCCTAAAGGACTGCGTCCGATCTCTTTATGTATTAATCATAGCATATATATGATATTTGTCAAATATAAATTAAATGATATAATTATTCTTGTTAAGGAGGACTAGTATGAGTTGGTATATTGGTAATGTTGAAATTAAAAATAAAATAGTACTTGCACCTATGGCTGGTATATCAAATACTAGTTATAGAAAGATTATAAAAGAGATGGGTGCTGGTTTAATCTATGCTGAAATGGTATCAGATAAAGCCATAACATTTGGTAATGCTAAGACTATGGATTTACTTAAGATGGATGAATCTGAAAGACCTATAGCTCAACAAATATTTGGAGCTGATGTTGATTCGTTTGTTACAGCAGCAAAAAAGATTGTAGAAGAACAACATCCTGATATTTTAGATATAAATATGGGTTGTCCTGTACCTAAAGTGGCTATATCTTCTCAAGCAGGATCAGCTTTGTTGAAAGATCCTGATAAGATTTATGAAATTGTTAAAGCTGTAGTAGATGCTGTAGATATACCTGTTACAGTTAAGATGAGATTAGGATGGGATAATGATCATATCAATTGTATAGAAGTAGGTAAGCTTGTTGAAAAGGCTGGTGCTAAAGCAATAGCTTTGCATGCAAGAACAAGAAGTCAAGGATATTCAGGTAAAGCTGATTGGTCTTATATAAAGAAATTAAAAGAAGCTGTTAGTATTCCTGTTATTGGAAATGGTGATGTACTTACTTGTTATGATGCTAAAAGAATGTTAGATGAAACAGGATGCGATGCAGTCATGATAGGTAGAGGTGTACTTGGTAATCCTTGGTTAATAAGAGATTGTGTTAACTATTTAGAAAATGGTGAAGAACCAATAGAAGTAACACCTAAAGAAAAGATTGAAATGTTAAAAAGACATTTTGATATGCTTGTACAAGATAAAAATGAAAAAAGTGCAGTATTAGAAATTAGATCTCATGCTTTATGGTATATAAAAGGCTTACCTGGAAGTGCATCTATTAAAAATCAAATATGCTCAACTAAAAATAAAGATGAAATGTTTGATATATTAGATAATTATATTAATAACTTATAAAAAAAGACTTATCCAAAACGGGTAAGTCTTAATTCTTTTTGTTGTTTATCTATAAAATCTTTTGAATGTTCATTTATTATTAAATTGTTATGTTGTAAGAATTCATAATAATCTTTTATGTTATTTGCTTTAATTAATTCTTTTAATACATACATAGCTTCTTGCGGATCATTATTAAATAAAGTATAGAATTCAATCATAGTCAAATATGGAATTGTATAAGATAGTTTTTCTTCTAAAGATACATCCATCATTCTTTCTATTTTAGTTTTAGTGTCTCCTGTGAAGGATGACATATTACTTATAAATGCTTTTCTACTATCATTTATATTGTTATGCGATAAATAATTACTTTCTATTGATATTTCGTCGGCATATCTTAATATTGTTCTTGTAGTTAAAGCATTACTTATAGCTATATCTTCTTCCATATCATCAAAGTCTTCTAATAATATTTCTGATGCTAGTTTTTCCATGAACATTGGTAATAGTTCTATAAATGGATATCTTCCATATTGAGGTCTGAAATACATATAATCTGCTATAGCATGAGCATACTCATGAACTAAGTTTAAGAAATCATCAACTGTATCAGTTAAATGTATATTAATATATGGATAATTAAGTGTCTTAATGTAGGATATATAATTTCTATTAAAACCTTCATGTTCTTTTTTAGTTAATCTTAAATTATCTTTTCTATCTTTAAATAGTTTATTAAATATATGAGCAAAGTCTTTATCAATGGAGTTATAAAAGTCATGTACAAATGAAATTAGATATTTTTGAGGAATAACTCTTTCTATTACACCATCTATATTCTTAAATTGATTATCATCTATGTTATTATTAAAAATATCTATATCATTAATAAATGGCTTATTTCTATTTATTAATTCTTTGTCATATTTGATTTGCTCTTGAAAATTTGAATCTGGTTGAAACATCTTTGTTTTATTATTAGCTATAGCACATAGAGTATCTAAGTCTCTTTGATACCTAATAATTCCTGGTTTTTCTGATGTTAAAACGGATATTTTATTAATTTGATCATTTATAACATTTTTATTCCATTTCTTGTACATACATATTCCCCTTGGTTGATTATTATATCAATTAAAATATTGAATAATCAAGGTAATATTTGTATAATACCTATGAAGTTGGTGATGTATATGAACGATAAAATCATAATTAAAGGTGCAAGAGAAAATAATCTTAAAAATATTGATGTTGAAATACCAAAGAATAAGCTAGTTGTTATGACTGGTGTTTCAGGTTCAGGTAAATCATCGCTTGCCTTTGATACAATTTATGCTGAAGGTGAAAGAAGATATATTGAATCATTATCAGCATATGCAAGACAATTCTTAGGTGGTGGAGAAAGAGCTAATGTTGATTCTATTGAAGGATTATCTCCATCTATATCAATAGATCAAAAAACAACTAATAATAATCCAAGATCTACTGTTGGTACAGTAACTGAAATATATGATTATTTAAGATTATTATTTGCCCGTATTGGTGTTCCTTATTGTCCTAATCATAAGAAACCAATATCATCTCAATCAGTTGAAGAGATGACTAATAAAATACTTGAATATGAAGATGGAACTAAACTAGAAGTATATGCTCCTATAGTTCATGGTGAAAAAGGAACTCATAAAGACTTATTTGATAGATTAAGAAAAGATGGTTATTCTAGAGTTAGAGTTGATGGTGATATAAATGAATTATCTGATGAAATAGAACTAGAAAAAACTAAGAAACATAATATAGAAGTATTAATAGATAGAATAGTAATTAAAGAAGATATAAGATCTAGATTATTTGAAGCTATTGAAACAGCTACAAAACTAGCTAATGGTAAGGTCGTTATTAATGTATTAGGTGATAAAGAAATAGTTATGTCTGAACATTTTGCATGTCCTGACTGTGATTTCTCATTACCTGAACTAGAACCAAGAATATTTTCATTTAATGCCCCATATGGAGCATGTCCAGATTGTAAGGGATTAGGTAAAACTAAACACATAGATTTAGGATTATTAATACCTGATTGGAATTTATCTATACCAGAAGGCGGAATATTATCATTTAAATATGGTAAATCTAAATCATTTGGTAGAGTAGAAAATGAAAATGATTCTATAGATACTATTAAGTTAAATACATTATGTGAATATCATAATATAGATATAAATAAGAAACTAAAAGATTTTACTAAAGAAGAATTAGATATGATTTTATATGGATCAGATCAAATATATGAATATAAATTTGGTAATAGAGGTGGAGGATCTAGAATCCAATTAGGAGTATATGAAGGTATAGTATCTAACTTAGAAAGAAGATATATGGAAACATCATCTTCATGGATAAGAGAATGGATAGAAAACTTCATGGCAGAAGATATTTGCCCAACTTGTAAGGGTGCTAGACTTCAAAAGGATATATTAAATATATTAGTTAATAAGAAGAGTATCTGGGATGTAGTTAATATGTCTATTAAAGATTTAATTGTTTTCTTTGATAATTTAAAATTAACTAAACAAGAAGCTGAAATATCTGAACTTATTGTTAAAGAAATAAAAAATAGATTAGAGTTTTTAGATCACGTTGGATTAAATTATTTAACATTATCAAGAGAAGCTGGAACACTATCAGGTGGTGAAGCTCAACGTATTAGACTTGCTACTCAAATAGGCTCAAGGTTATCTGGTGTATTATATGTTTTAGATGAACCATCTATAGGATTACATCAAAAAGATAATGATAAATTAATTCAATCATTAAAAGATATGAGAGATTTAGGTAATACTTTAATTGTTGTAGAACATGATGAAGATACAATGAGAGCAGCTGACCATATAATTGATATTGGGCCATCTGCTGGTAATGAAGGTGGTTATCTAGTTGCTCAAGGAACTGTTAAAGATATTGAAGACAGTAAAGACTCAATAACAGGTGCATATCTATCAGGAAGAATGAAGATTGAAGTACCTAAGACTAGAAGAAAAGGTAATAAGAAGTTTATTACTATTAAAGGTGCTAAAGAGAATAATTTAAAGAATATTAATGTTAAATTCCCATTAGGTACATTCACTTGTGTAACTGGTGTATCTGGTTCTGGTAAATCATCATTAGTTAATGAAATATTATGTCATGCATTACAACAAAGTGTTTATAAGTCTAAAGTACATATAGGTGATCATAAATCAATTGAAGGATTAGAAAATATTGATAAAGTAATTCAAATAACTCAAGATCCAATAGGTAGAACACCTAGATCTAATCCAGCTACATATACAGGTGTATTTGATGATATTAGAGATATATTTGCTGAAACTAAAGAAGCTAAAATAAGAGGATATGATAAAGGTAGATTCTCATTTAATGTTAAAGGTGGAAGATGTGAAGCATGCTGGGGTGATGGTGTTAAGAAGATTGAAATGCACTTCTTACCAGATGTATATGTTCCATGTGATGTATGTCATGGTACAAGATTTAACTCTGAAACATTAGATATTAAATTTAAAGGTAAAAATATAAATGATGTATTAAATATGAGAGTAGAAGAAGCTTATGTTTTCTTTGAAAATCATCCTAAAGTTAAGAATAAATTACAAGTATTAATGGATGTAGGTTTAAGTTATATTAAACTTGGTCAATCAGCTCCAACATTATCTGGTGGTGAGGCTGGACGTATTAAACTAGCTAAAGAATTACAAAAGAGAGCTACAGGTAAATCGGTATTTATACTTGATGAACCTACTACTGGATTACATACACATGATATCTCTAAATTAATAAATATCTTACAAAGAATTGTTGATAATGGAGATACTGTAATCGTTATTGAACATAACTTAGATGTTATTAAAGTAGCAGATTATATAATTGATTTAGGACCTGATGGAGGAGATGGCGGTGGCGAAATAGTTGCAACTGGTACTCCTGAAGAAGTAGCTAAAGATAAACATTCTTATACAGGTTCGTATTTAAATAGAATATTAAATAAAGGAGGTAATAATTAATGAATCCTATTGCATTTACTGTTGGACCATTTGAAGTAAGATGGTATTCAATATGTATCTTAAGTGCAGCTTTATTTGGTTTATTATTAATGGAAAAGGAAGCTAAGAGATTACATATTAGTGCAGATACAATATTTAATATGATGTTCTGGGCATTTATATTTGGTATATTAGGAGCAAGAATATATTATGTATTATTCAATCTAGATGTATATTCTCAAAATCCTAAAGAGATATTTATGATATGGAATGGTGGACTTGCAATACATGGAGGTATTATAGCTGGCTTATTAGTATTCATAGTATATTGTTGGAAGAATAAATTAAGATTAGCTCGTATGACTGATATAGTTGCACCTGTATTGTTATTATGCCAAACAATAGGAAGATGGGGAAACTTCTTTAACCAAGAAGCACATGGAGCAGCTACTACTGTTGAAGCATTACAAAAGTTATTGGTTCCAGGATTTATTATTAATGGAATGACTATAGATGGTGTAACATATTTCCCTTCATTCTATTTTGAAGCAATAGCATGTTTAATAGCATTCTTAATAATCATTATTGTTAGAAGGTTTAAATATGTTAAAGTTGGTCAACCAACTGCTATGTATTTAATGGCTTATGGTGCTATTAGATTCTTTATAGAAATGGGTAGAACTGATGCTTTATTGATAGGTGGATTTAAGATGGCACAAATAGTATCTATAATATTCTTCTTAACAGGATTGGGAATACTTATATATACTCTTACAAAGAGTAAGTTTGATGATTTATATAATGATCTATCAAATGTAGATATCAAAAAATAGATGAACATATTTGTTCATCTTTTACTTTTTATAATAAAAGTGTTATATTAATGGCGGTGGTTATAAGTGAATAACTTAGTGATGGCTTATTTAGGTGATGCTGTATATGAATTATTTATAAGAGAATATCTTATAAATAAAGGATTATGTAAGGTAAAAGACTTACAAGAAGAAAGTTTAAAATATGTATCAGCAGTATCTCAAAGAAGAATATTAGAAGAATTAATTAATTATAATGTATTAACTGATGAAGAAATAGAAATAGTTAATCGAGGTCGTAACGCATCTTCTCATCCTAGTAAAACAACTGACATAGTTACATATAAAAAGGCTACAGGTCTAGAATGTTTAATTGGTAACTTATATAATGATAATAAAGAAAGATGTTATGAAATATTAAATAGAATAGTGAGTGAATAGTATGAGAGTATGTGGAAAGAATGTATTTAAGGAATTAGATCCTAAAGATATAAGAAAGGTATATTTATCTAATAGATTTAATGATAAAGAAGTAGTTAAATATATCCAAGAAAATAAAATATCTTATACTCCAACAGATCAAAGAGAGATGGATAGGATGATGCCACATAATCAAGGTATCATAGCTGAAATAAATGATTATGAATATAAAGATTTATCAGTTATAACTGATGAAGATGATTTTGTGTTAATTCTTGATCATTTAGAAGATCCTCATAACTTTGGAGCAATAATTAGAACATGTGAAACAAGAGGTATTAAAAATATAATAATACCTAAAGATAGATCAGTAGTTGTTAATGATACAGTTATGAAGACATCTACTGGTGCATTAAATCATGTTAATATTATTATGGTAACTAATCTAGTAACTGCTATGAATAAACTAAAAGATATGGGTTATTTCATATATGCTGCAGAAGCTGATGGAGTAGACTATAGAACAGTTGATTATGCAGATAAGAAAGTACTTGTAATAGGTTCAGAAGGATTTGGTTTATCAAGATTAGTTAGAGATAATTCAGATGAAATAATATCATTACCAATGAAGGGAACAATTAATTCATTAAATGCATCTGTTGCTGCTGGTATTTTAATCTATGGAATAGGAGAATAAAATGGAATATCAAGATAATGAATTATTAGATAGAATGTCTGAGAATTCTGAAGAAGCAAGAGATTTATTATATGATAAATATAAATATATAGTTGAAATAATAATTAATAAATATAAAAAGAGTGCATATTCTTTATCTATAGATATGCAAGAGTTAACTCAAGAGGCATGGTTAGGTTTTTCTGATGCTTTATACTCTTATAATGATTCAAAAGAAGCTGGTCTTGCTACATTTATATCTATTTGTGTGGAAAGAAAAGTTGAAAACTATGTAAGAGATCATTCGACAAAGAAGATGCAATTTATAAGAGAAGCTATATCATTAGATAACCAAGTGAATCAAAACATGACATATGCTGATATTATCATGGATGAGTCTTCACCAGATAAAATAATTGAGGATGAAGAGAGCAAAAAAGAGTTATTAATTAAGATTAAAGATACTCTTAGCCCTAGAGAATTAGAAGTATATAAACTATTAATGTATGATTTCTCATATGAAGATATATCATCAATATTAAATATAGATATGAAGAAGATATATGACTATGTTTATCATATTAGAAAGAAACTAAAAGATTTAGGTTGATTTTAAAATACTTACGTGTTATATTATGTGTGTACACGGAAGTGTTTTTTTTATACAATTAAATAATTTAAGGGTGGTAAAAATGGCAAAAAAAGAAAAAGAAGTTCAAGTAAATAAGAAAGAGAAAAAGGAAAAAGTTTTAACTCCTGCTCAAAATAGAAGACTTGAAGAAAAGAAAGAAAGAGAAAAATACGAAGAAATCATTGATAAATTATATGATGAAATTGATGAATTAAAGAAGAAAAAGACTAAAGAAAACAAAAAAGAAATTAATGAAGAAATAAAAGGAATAAAAGCTAAAATAAGAGAAAATAAAGAAGCTAGAAGTAATGTTGGAGCTAACAACACATTCATTGGTCAAGTATTTACTGAAATGAAGTTAGTTAGATGGCCATCATTTAAAGAAGTTGTTAAATATACAATTGCAGTATTAGTATTTGTATTATTCTTCGCTGGATTCTTCTATTTAATCAATATTTTATTCGGATTATTTGTAACATTGATAAGGGGTGCTTAATATGGAAAAATTATGGTATGTAGTTAATACTTATTCAGGACATGAAGCTAAAGTAAAAGAAAAACTTGAAATGAGAGCTGCTTCTATGGGATTTGATGACTATATCTTTAGAGTAGTAATTCCTGAAGAAACAGTTATTGAAAAAAATGCTAAGGGTGAAGAAAAAGAAAAGAAGAAAAAGATGTTCCCTGGTTATATCTTAGTTGAAATGATTATGACTGATGAAGCTTGGTATATTGTTCGTAATACTCCAGGTGTTACAGGATTTATCGGATCTTCTGGTAAGGGTGCAAAACCAACTCCATTAAAACCACAAGAAATAGATAAGATATTAGTTGGTATGGGTATGTCTAGAGTTGATGTTGATGTTGAACTTAAGGCAGGTACAAAAGTTGATATTATTGATGGACCATTCAAAGGTATGTCTGGTACAATCGATAATGTTGATACAGCTAATAACAAGTTAAATGTATTAATAGATTTATTTGGACAAGAAACTCCTGTTGAAGTTGAATTATTCCAAGTAAACGTACAAAAGTAATTTTGAAGGATTTGATATCCTTCTTTTTTATTTATATAATATGCAATCAAGAAGTGATTTTATGAATAAAGCAAAGGAAAGACAATTGGTTTTAAAAGCTATGAAAGAAATCTATTATAAAGATTTATCGAAAAGACTTGATTGGATGGGTTATGTTATAACTGAATATAATAAACCTACATATCATCATATAGTTAAAAGAGAAGAATTATTAAAAGATAATAAAGACATTGGTGCAACGTTAGAAAACGGAGCATATCTAGGTAAAAGAAGTCATGAAATGTTACATCAAATAGAATTAATTGATCATGATTTATATGAATGTTGGAATGATTTATTCTTAATGATTAATAGAATGGGAATATATCCTGTTGAAGATGTATGGAAAGTAATATTTCACTTAAGAAAGTTATCAGAAGAGGCAATTCAACAACAAAATATTAAAAATAAGCGCAAATAATCAGTAAAAACTTGATATTTGCCTTTTTTAATGGTATTATCTTAATTGCTAAATTATTTATTTAGTATTACTTGTGGGAGGGAAATGCGGATTTGCCCTATACCACAACGCGAAAAAACTGAAAGGAAGTGTTTTACGTGGCAAAAGAAGTCTTTAAGAAAATTAAATTACAAATCGAAGCTGGTAAAGCTACTCCAGCACCACCAGTTGGTACTGCTGTAGGTCCATTAGGAATCAACATTCAAGATTTCTGTCAAAAGTATAATGATGCTACTCGTGATAAAATGGGTAACGTTATTCCAGTTGAATTAACAGTTTATGCTGATAAATCATTCGATTTCGTATTAAAAACTCCACCAGCTGCTAAATTAATTAAGCAATATGCTAAGATTAATAAAGCAAGTTCTAAGGGAGCAAATGAAATAGTTGCAACATTAACTAAGGATGATGTTAAAGCTATAGCAGAAATTAAGATGCCAGACTTAAATGCATACGATACTGAAGCTGCTATGAAGATTATTGAAGGTACAGCTAGAAATATGGGTGTTGCAGTTAAGGGTGTTAATGATCAAGAATTAGCTGAACAAGCTGCAGAAGCTCAAGCTGAAGCAATTGAACAAGCTAAGAGAGATGCAGAACTTGAAGCAATGGAAGAATCTGCTGCTGATCAAAGCATGGATGTAGAAGTAACTACAGAAAAGAAAGACGAAGAAGAGTCTAACGAAGAATAATATTAATTAAATAATTATATAAAAATCCGCTAATAAACCACGATTGGAGGTAAAATGATGAGAAAGTCAGGAAAGAAATATGTGGAAGCTTCAAAATTAGTTGAAGCAAATAAAGCTTATTCTTTAGATGAAGCAGTTGAATTAGTTAAGAAAACTTCTGTAACTAAATTTGATTCTTCTGTAGAATTAGCTATTAAACTTAACATTGATACTAAAAAGGCTGATCAACAATTAAGAGGTTCATTAGTATTACCTAATGGTAATGGTAAGAACAAGAGAATCTTAGTTTTAGCTAAGGGTTCTGCTGCTGAAGCTGCTAAGAAGGCTGGAGCAGACTTTGTTGGTGAACAAGATATGATCGATAAGATTGCAAAAGAAAACTGGTTTGATTATGATGTAATCATTGCAACACCAGACATGATGCCTTTATTAGGTAAGATTGGTAAGGTTTTAGGACCTAGAGGTTTAATGCCAAACCCTAAAACTGGAACAGTTACTGCAGATCCTTCAAAGGCTGTAGAAGATGTTAAGAAAGGTATGATCGAATATAGAGCTGACCAATATGGTAACGTTCATGTTATGGTTGGTAAAGTTTCATTTGATGACAAGAAGTTAGCTGAAAACTTATCTTATGTTATTACACAAATAGTTAAAGCTAAACCAACTGGAGTTAAAGGTAAATATATTCAAAACATATCTATAAGTTCTACAATGGGTCCTGGTATCCATGTTGACTTAAATTCAATTGACATGTAATTAATTATGTGTTAAATTATTAATTGTTAAAAAAACGAGTACCGAAGACAGTAGGGAACACATTGAGTGTTTTAATCATCCTACCGAGGGAGAGTTAAATAGTCTTTAGATTATAAACTTTCCGCGTGGAAAGTTTTTTTATAGAAAAATTGTAAGGAGGACATATATGGCAAGCGAAAAAGCTCTTAACGCAAAGCAAGCTACAATTGATGAAATAGCTGGTAAAGTTAAAGATTCTGAATCTGTAATTTTATTTAGATATGCTCAATCAACTGTTGCTGATATGCAATCATTAAGAAAAGAACTAAAAAATGTTGACAGTGAAGTAAAAGTTTACAAGAATACTCTTGTAAAAAGAGCTTTAGATGATATGAACATCAACCTTGATGAATATCTAGATGGACCTAACGCTATCGTTTTCGGTAAAGAAATGTTAGAACCAATCAAGATTATTTCTAAATTCGCTAAAGATCATGAAAATATCGAAATCGTTTCTGGTATTATCAATGGTGAAGTAGCAGACTTAGATACTATTAAAGGTTATGCAAGTATTCCATCAAGAGAAGGTTTACTTACTATGTTAGCCGGTGGTTTGATAGAACACGTAAGAAATCTATCTATTGCACTTAATTTATATGCCGAACAATTAGGTGAGGAAAATAAGTAATTAAGAAAGGAAGAATGAAAAATGGCAAAATTTACAAAAGATGAATTTATTTCTGGATTAAAAGAAATGACATTATTAGAAATTAAAGAATTAGTTGACGCTATGAA
>JAFXXB010000044.1 GCA_017542465.1 Bacilli bacterium
AATATGTAAAAATATTCTCTTTTATTTATTCATTAAGAAATTAATTAATTCTTTAGGATCTTCATCATTCATTACTATTTTATAGATTAAATCTATTAAAGGCATTTTTACCTTTTTCTTTCTTAATAATGAATAAATAGATTTTAAAGTATAATAACCTTCAACTGTATTATTTTCTAAGAATTCATTAGCTTTCTTCTTATCTTGAGCAAGTAATACACCAAACGAATAGTTACGTGATTTAGTTGAAGTAGCAGTTAATAATAAATCACCAACACCTGCATATGATAATATTGATTTCTTATTACCACCTAGCTTATAAGTTAATTCTTTAATATCATGTAATGATTCAGTTATAAGGAATGCTCTAGTTGATTCTTTATATCCAAGTCCTTCTAACACACCTGATGCTATGGCAACAACATTCTTTATTGAACCAGATAATTCTGTACCAATTAAATCTTTAGATCTTCTTAATTTAACATTAGTATCGTGATATGCATTTCTTAACTTATTAAATACTTTATCATTCTTTGTTGCACATGCAAGAGCAGATGGTTCTAGATTAGCTATATCAATAGCAAATGTAGGACCTGAAATAACTCCTAAGTTCTTTGTTCTAATACTATCTAAAAATACTTCATGTACAAATCTACAAGAACCTTGTTCAATACCTTTAGAACCAATTATAAATATTGTGTTCTTATTTGTGTAAGGTTTAATATTCTTACATACATCATTTATGAACTTTGCTGCTACCATGATTAAAACGATTTGAGCATCATTTAAAGCTTCTTCATAACTAGTAGTAATTTTAATTGACTTAGGTATTTTTATTCCTCCTAGAGGCTCAAAATTATCTCTAGCGGCTTCAATTCTTTTAAGTGACTCTTCAGACTCAGTCCAAATAATTATGTTGTTATCTTTGTTATGATATAAGCTAATAGCATTAGCTATACCAAATACTCCTGATCCTATAATTGCTATATTCATGATTTCATTTCCTCATTTCCTTTATTTAATGCATTTTCTAATTTATTATCACATGGTTGATAATACTTTTTATCTTTAATATTATCAGGTAAATATTGTTGTTTAACCCAATGTTTAGGATAATCATGTGGATATTTATATAATGGATTCATCTCTGAATTAATATGTGATGGTACATTACCAGTAGAACCATTCTCTATATCAGATAAAACTCTATCTATTGCACATATACCTGAATTAGATTTAGGCGATAAAGCAAGTTCTACTACAACATCTGCTAAAGGTATTCTACATTCTGGAAAACCTAACATTTCAGATGCTTGTATAGCTGCTTGTACTTTAGGTCCCATTGAAGGGTTAGCTAAACCTATATCTTCATAAGCTATAACAGTCATTCGTCTATAGATTATATCTAAATCACCTATAGTTAATAATCTTCCCAAATAATATAAAGATGCATCTACATCAGATCCTCTTATACTTTTTTGAAATGCACTTATTAATTGATAATGGTAATCTCCGTTTTGATCACCTAATACAACAGGTTTACTATTTATGCTTTTAACTACATCAGTAGTTATATGATGATCATCTTTAGAATAATATGATACTTCAAGTAAATTTAATGCAGATCTATAGTCACCTGATGAAAGAGTTGCTATTAACTCTGATGCATCTTTATCTAATTTACAATTAGGTAATTTCTTTATAGTTTTATTTAATCCTTTAATAATATCTTTAACATCTAAAGAATGTAATTCAAATATTTGACATCTACTTCTTATAGCAGGATTAACTTTATAATATGGATTAGATGTAGTTAAACCTATAAGGATAATTAAACCG
>JAFXXB010000045.1 GCA_017542465.1 Bacilli bacterium
ATAAACATGGTAATGGACCATATGTTATTGAAAAATGCGTTTTAACTCCTAAAAAAACATCTTTCGTTGCAGGAAATTATGAAGAATTTACTTTAGAATTAAGAACTGAAGAAGGTTTATTATATAATGATGATATAGATATTGATGAAGATATTGAAATCGGAATAAATAAATTAGATCCATCATTTAGCAAAGAAGTTGTTAAAGCTGGTTCTGACTATGGAATATATACTATTACTATTTATTCTGAGAAAAAAGGAGATTATTCTATGGATGTATTTTTAACTGATCCTAAATCAACTGAAGGAGAAAAAGGAAATGTAGGTCCAGCTGAATATACTGTTTATCCAGATAAAGTACCATGCAAAAATTATACTAAGATAATAAGACAACCTGAATCAATAATACCAGCTGATGAAAACTTCGAAATTCATTTTACTTTAGCAGATAAATTTAATAATTCATTCAAAGGAAGAAATGATATAATAGATAATTCTTATTTAACTTTATTAAATAATGAATATCCTATATCAGTAATTTCTATGTCATTAGATGCATTAGATGATGATAAAGAAGCTTATAAATTAGTAATATATCCAAAATATCCTCCAAATAAAATGGTAATGAACGTTAAATATAATGATGGAGAAAATTCTGTATATTGCTTCATGGATGATATTATAGTGAATATTCAATCAACTATTGATTATTACCAAACTCAAATTGTATCTAAAAATAAAGAAAGAATATATGTCGGAGAATTATTAGATATGTGGTTATATACATTTGATAAGAAAGGAGAATGCTTCGATGATGGTAAAGATTATAGTCCTTATTTCGAAATTAAAGTTACTGGCCCAGCCGATTCACCTAATTTATTTACTAAAGTATACCAAGTTGAAAAAACAAAAAAAGAAGCCAATGGTGAATGTAATAATGAATACAAGATAATTACTACTGATGCTGATATATATAAATATGCCGGAGATTATCTTATTCAAGTATATGGGAATAATCTTTTAATTGGTCAAAATAACCAAGTATGTATTCCATTAGGATATTCATTATTCAATTTAGAATATGACTTTGACCCTGAACATATTTCAGTAACTGATATGGTAAAATTCAAAATTACAGGAACTGATAAATATGGAAATAAATTAACTGACCCATTACTTAATGATCTTACCATAGAATTAACCGATGATACTAATTCATATAACGAAACTGACTTAGAAGCTGATAAATATGAAATTAAATCAGGAGAATTAAATTATGAATTAGAAATTCATAAAGCTGGAACATACCAAATGCATATGTATTACAATGGTACTGAAATAACAGTAGTCAATGGTGATGAACCTTTACCCAAATTAACTGTAGAACCAGGACCGTGTCGGGCAGAAGATAATTCTCATGTATATATACCTAATAGCAAAAAATATGTATCTGTTAGACCATTTAGTTTTTCTTTTGAATGTTATGATGAATATGATAACAAAATTACTACTGGTGGTGAAGAATTTGTCGTTACAGGAAAAATGGAATATAATGATGTAGAATTAACTTCTCTTGAAATAGAAGATAATAATGATGGCTCATATACTGTATCATTTGTTCCTGATTATCCATCAATTTATTATATCTCATTATCAAATGATGGTCTAAAATATGGTAATGATATTCAATTAGAATTTGTTAAAAGAACATGTTCAGGTTCTACTCCTATATTATGTGCTAATAATGAATGTGCTACAGATTATCTTTCATGTATTCAACCACCTAATGGATGTAATATATCTGCTCCATTCCTTTGTAAAGTTGATGGTGTTGAAACCTGTGTTAAATCTCAAACTGATTGTGATTGTCCAACTGGATATATTAAATGTGACTATATGAAATATTGTGTTCCAGAAGATAGAGAAGATATGTGTCCTATATTTTTGGAATTCAAATGTCCAAAAAGAGGAGCTGAAAGACAAGCTGATGGTATTTGTAGATCTGAAGGCGGTAGACCTCCAAGTCAATTGGTATGCCCTTATGGTAAAGTACTTTGTGCTGATTTAACTTGTAAAGATAATTATGATGAATGCCCTAGATCTGATATATTAACTAAGAAGGTAAGATGTGTTGATCAAACTCAAACCGATTCAAATAGTCTATGCCCATCTACTATTACTTGTACTAATCCTGATTATGTTGTTTGTCCTGATACTAAATGTGTTGAAAATGAAATCATGTGTGGACCTATGCTTGAATGCCCAATTGATTATCCTTATCTTTGTTCTACGAATATTTGTGTTGCAGAATCTAAATTTTGTGGTAAACGTATCTCTTGTTCTGAACCTTATTCATTATGTGAAGATCACATTTGCAGAGAAAACTGTGATGCTTAAAAATTTTAATGATTATTTTTGCTCCTTATTAAGTTATTAAATTTATTAATTATTTTAATTTATTATTATTGTTATTCCATTATT
>JAFXXB010000046.1 GCA_017542465.1 Bacilli bacterium
TTAGTAATTACAGGTTTATAAGCATATTCAATTACTTTATCAGCGTTAACTCTTACTTCACCATTATCTCTATAGTGTGTATTGTCACAAGTAAATCCATCTCCAGCCATTTCAAATACTTGGTTAGATGTAGTATCAATATTACCGTTATTATATTTGAATGTTATTTCACCACTTGTATGTTCACCTAAAGATGTTTCATTAGTATCTAAATATACAATACTATTATGATTATAAGTTTTAACACTATTATCTGGGAATGTAACAGTATGAGTTTCACCTTTATGAGATATATCAGTTAAATAACCTTCATTAGTAGGCCCACCATCTATACGAGCTTTTTCATCACCATGCCAATAAAAGTCATATTTAGAACCTAAATATCCCATTATTCTACCGTCGCCTATAAACATTGTACTTTGATTTGCATTATAATTTAATCCACTTGTTGACCACTTATTTGATACATATATAGTAGTTAATTTAGAACAATAAGCAAACATTGAACCCATTAGTCTTACATTACGCGTATCAAAACTACTTAAGTCTAATTCTTTTAATGAAGGACAATTATCAAACATACCAACCATTGTTGTTACATTACTAACATCAAAACTACTTACGTTTAGTTCTTGTAGATTTGCACTATTAAAGAACATTTCGTTCATTTTAGTAACATTGCTTGTATCAAATGTGCTCAAATCTAAAGAAGTTACACCTATATAACCAAACATGTATTCCATATTTGTTACGTTACTTGTAATAAAGTCACCTAAATCTAATTCTGTTATATTTTTTAATCCTTGAAACATATGAGAACTATCAGCATTCATATACATAAAATCTGCTTCAGTATAATAAAGTGTTACTACTTTAGAATCAATAGTAGTATTCCACATATATACAACATTTGGTGAATCTTCAGTTGATATTATATTATCAGAAGTTAAATTAGCAGCATTATATTCTTCTAAAGTTGCTCTTCTAAACTCTGTTGTATTAGCTTTATCAAATTTACCATTAATAGTAGGGCCTTCAATTAAATAAGCAAATTGAGCATCACCCCAGTGAGCATATAAAGTTATATCTTCTTCAGTATCGTAACTTTCAACTAATTCTCCACCCTCAGGGTCAGTATACCAACCTAAGAATTTATAACCTGATCTACGAGCAGGAGATAAATCTGCACCACCTGTAACTTCAATGTAATCTGGTTCTAGATAAACATCATAAGTAACAACTAAAGTATCACCAGGATCATATTCAGTATCTTTAACAACCCATTTATTAAATACAAATTGTTTTTCCACATAAGAATATTTACTATCAGCACCATCATAATTAAGATTTAATGTAACAGTTGCTAATGGTAAGGAATTTAATGGATATTCCTCAGGCATAGTAAATGTATCATATAATCTTACTTCTTCAACTGTTCCGTCTGGATAATGAATCTTAGGTCTATATTCTGTATATGTTAAATATCCAGGATGTCCATTATCAGGATCATCAATTACTGCATATTCTTTTGTTACGTTAGCAGAATTATAAGCTGTACCATTTTGTCCAACTAAACTTTCAGTTGAAAGAAATAAAACTTGATCAGCAGGAATATTATCAGTATTAAATAATTCACTTACATATACGGTTCTTAAACTTGACCCACCAAATATATTTTCCATATTTGTTACTTGTCTTGTATCAAAACTACCAAAATCAATTTCACGAACTGCAGAAGTATAAAACATATGTGACATATTTGTTACTTTAGAAATATCAAAACTAGATAAATCAACGCTTTCTAAATTATACGTATATGAAAACATACGGTCCATATTTTCAACATTATATACTTTAAAACTGCTTATATCAATTGTTCTTAAATCATTACAAAGTTCAAACATATATTGCATGTCAGTTACATTTCTAGTATCAAAACTACTTAAATTAATACTTCTTAAATAATTTGAACCTTGAAACATATATTTCATATTTGTTACTTTACTTGTATCAAAGCTACCTAAATCAAGTGATGTTATACCATCCATTTCTCTAAACATATATGACATATC
>JAFXXB010000004.1 GCA_017542465.1 Bacilli bacterium
CAAGTATGTAGTAAACTAGGAATTGATCTATATGAACAAGAAATAAATGGAGAGTATAGAACAAGATTACTAGAAGGAATCACAAATAATCCAAATACAGATTTAGATAAGATATATAATAAGTACATCTTAATAGATATGTTAAAAGATGTAGCAAAAGAACAACATATTAAATATATCTCAACAGGAATCTATGCAAGAAAATCAAATGGAAAGATAATACCTGGAGTAAATCAAGTATTTGATGAAAGTGATAAGTTATCATTATTAACAGAAGACGATATAAAGAAGTTATTATTACCACTTGGTGAAATAGAATACCAAGAAATAACACAAATAGCAGAAAGTAACAATGTAAACTTTAATAATCAAAAACAAAGTGCTATGGATAAAATAGGTAATAATAATATACCTTCTGAAGTAATGGATAAGTTAAATAAATAGAAGATAGAAATATCTTCTATTTTTATTGTTTTAATATAATAAATACTCTATAATATAGTACTCAAGAAGGTTTTATTATGAATAGATTTAATGAACTAGTTAATTATGGCTATACATTATCTGAATTATATTCTTATATGAAAGAAAATAAATTATCTATTAATAAGAATAATATTTTCATTAATGATTATAATCTTTTAATTGATATCATCAATAATACAGATGATCGTTTTGTCTTGAGACATTTTGTTGAACTAAAAATAGACTTTCAAATATGTGAATTATTCAGATTAATAAGAATAGGTAAATATGAAATAGCACATATGTTAGCTAAAAAAATCTATAATGATAATAAAATACCTGAAGTCAAACTTATATTAGATAACATTACATATAGTAAAGATAGTATTAAATATATTGTCGAAGAAGATGGATATGATAATAAGGAAATGGTAGATAAATATAAAAAACTTGAAATGGATATGCTACTTGAATTTTATATGGGTAATATAGAATTAGGTGGAGAAAAAATAAGCGAACTATTAACTTTATATGTAAGACAAAATCCAATTGATTTTAAAGCTTATATTGTTTATTTAAATAAAATAGAAGAATTAAAACTACATCATACAAAAATAAATACAAGAAATGATCAAGGAGCTATGGGTGATCCTCTTGCAGTTGTGACAGGATTATTATTAAAAGATGATTATTATCGTGCTCATAATGTATTAAAAGAATTCTATATTGATAATGTTCAAGGAGAATTTTCTGTTATATGGGAAATTATTAGATTATTAGATCTTAAATTAATGGTTATTCTTAATGAGAACAAAAAGAATGTTGAAAAACAAATAGAATTAAATTCTAATGGATTAAATGATGAATCAACAATAATAGGTAAATATGATTTATCTTCTTTTACAGAAGATAAGATTAAAAAACTAGAAAAAGAAAAAAATGATGTTGATATGGATACTAATTATTATAAAATCTATCAAGAATGTTTAAATCAAAATAAATATCAAGAAGCAAAAGATGCAATCATTAAATATCAATATGTAGTAAAAAAGAGAGGATTGAATTTCAATCTTGAGCACTTAATTTATGAAGTAGATGTAATGAGAGAAAATTATTATAGTTGTTCTCCTGAAGAATTGAAAAAAAGGGATGAATTGGTAAATAAAGGTAATCAATATTTAGATGAATTTAAATATAAAGATGCTTTAGATGCATATAAAGAATCTTTAAAATACGAAAGACGTAAATCACCATTAACATTATCAAAGATTGGTGAATGTTATTTAAAACTAGGTAAATATTTAGATGCATATATATCATATAAGTTAGAAGAAAAAGACTATTTATATCCAGATGATTATGTATATTTAGTTGAATGTTTATATAGACTTAAAATAACAGAAAGAGCAGAATATTATGTTAGTAAATATGAGGAAACTCAACATACAACATCTTCATTTATGCATTATATATTATCCTTGATGTATATTGATAAAAAAATGTATAAGAAAGCATTAGATGAAATAAGTACATGTGAAATAATATGTATGGAAGAAAATGGTTTAGCTTTAAACTTCTGTTATGAAAGAAATATATTAAATTCATTAATAAATGGCAAAGATGTTCAACCATATATCTTAGATAACTATTATGATCATACTTTCTCTGAAAAAGAATTAGATAAAATCATGGATTTAGATATCGATTCAATAGATGAAGGTGAAGTAATTGAATATGTTAAGAGTATTGAATATGGTGAATCTTTAGAGGAAATGATAGATTATCTATTAACTCTATACAAAGTATTAAAAGAAATGGACAGAAGAGTAGATGCAAAAGATTTACTTATGTATCTAGAAGATATAATTAAATCACCTGAATTATCTGAATATGATAAAAATAACTTTACACAAGTATTGAAAAACTATAGGAATCTATAGTTTTTTATTTATATAAATGTATTATAATATTGTTAAGAATAGGGTGATATTATGGAGATACTAGTAATTGGAAAACCAGCTATGAATGTATATATGCCTTTACAAGAATTTCCTCAAGAAGGAGATGTATTTACAATAACTGGTAAAAATGAATCATTAGGAGGAATCGGAGCTGTTTCGGCATGCCTTTTAGCTAAATGGGGTGTTAGACCACATTTTCAAGGTGTATTAGGAAATGATGCTTATGGTGAAAAATTAAGAAACACTTTCTCAGAATATAAAGTTGAAAATAAACATATAGAAACAAATTTTGAAAAGGGAACTTCTATTAACTATATTATATTAAATATTAAGTCAGGTAATATGACTAAAATAAGATATAATGATCCAGCAGTAGAAGTAACAAAGTATAAATATGATTTTCAACCTGAATGGGCTATTTTAGATGGTTCTGATACTGCAGGTGCAATGGCTTTACTTAATAATGATGCTAAGGTTAAAACAATATTCTATGCACGTATAGCTGATCAAAATACTCAAACACTTGCAAAGAAGTGTAAGTATGTTATAGCAACTCAAGCATATGTAGAAGGTGTTACAAAAACTAAGGTTGAAAATGAAGCTTCAACAGAAGAGTTTGTAGATTTCTATCAAAAACTAGTAGATTCTGCAGGAAGTAATAATTACATAGTATTATTAAATAATAAAAAGATATTATATGCTGAAGAAAATAAAGTAAAGATGTTACCAGAGATGAAGATTAATCATGCTGATGTATCATCATTTGATTCTGTATTCACTGGTGCATTTACTTATGCAATGATAAATAATCTTACATTAGATGAAGCGGTTAAATTTGCTAATACTGCAGCTGCTATATCATTATCTAAGATAGGTGAAGAACCTGCAATACCAACAATTGATGAAGCATTAGATAACTCTGGATTAAGAGATAGATTTAAAATAGATACTACTCAAATTGCTCAAGTTGGAACTCAAACAGCTGAAGCTGCTCCTCAAGAACAACCAGTTGAGACTCCAGCACCAGCAACTCAACAACCTCAAGTAGATGCTTTTGCACAAGCACCAACACCTGATGCACAATCAGAGACTCCTCAACCAGTTGAAACCCCAGCTCCTGCTCCAGCACCAGCTGAACCAACTGTACCACCACATGAAGAAACTAACATCTTTGGTTAATGATTAACGATATATTTTTAAACATATTACCACAGTTAGATGTTCATGGTTATACCGAGGACACCGTTATGACTGTGGTAAATGACTTTATAAATGATAATTATAAATTAAGAAAGAAAAAAATAGTAGTAATTCATGGGTGGAGTAGTAATATTTTAAAAAATAAGATACATAGAGATCTTAAACATAATAAAAAAGTATCAAAGTATTATTTGCATTCTGGTAATATAGGTTGTACAATAATTGAACTTAACTTGAATTAAGGAGGTGAACTAGATATGTTTGTCGATGAAGTAATTGTTAAAGAGCTGCCGGTGATGGTGGTGATGGATGTACATCATTTAGACGTGAAAAGTTTGTACCTATGGGTGGACCTAATGGTGGTAATGGAGGACATGGAGCAAATGTTATCTTTAAAACTGATGAAGGTCTTAAAACTTTAATTGATCTTAAAATGATGAAACACGTTAAAGGTGATAAAGGTGGAAATGGTAAAGGACAAGATAGACATGGAGCAGATGCTAATGATGTCGTTATTAAAATACCATGTGGAACAACTATCACTGATGTTGAAACTGGAGATGTAATAGCAGATCTAGTTCATAAGGATGAAGAATTTATTGTAGCTCATGGTGGAAGAGGTGGACTTGGAAATCATGCATTTGCTACTCATGAAAATAATGCGCCTGAGTTTTCTGAATTAGGTGAACCTGGTGAGAAATTAACAATTAAATGTGAATTAAAAGTATTAGCGGATGTAGGTTTAGTTGGTATGCCATCAGTTGGTAAATCAACATTAATTAATGCTATATCTAATGCTAATGCTAAAGTAGGAGCATATCACTTTACAACATTAAATCCAAATTTAGGATTTGTTAAATTAAAAGATAATAGATCATTTATTATGGCTGATTTACCTGGTCTTATTGAAGGAGCTTCTGAAGGCATTGGCTTAGGTGATAAATTCTTAAAACATGCTATGCGTACTAAAGTTATTGCACATGTTGTTGATATGGGTGCTGAAGAAGGAAGAGACCCAATAGATGATTATAAGAAGATGGTTAATGAATTAGCTAAATATGATGAAAAGTTAGTTAATAAACCACATATTATAATTGCTACTAAAATGGATTTAGATAATGCAGAAGATAATTTAGCTAAGTTTAAAAAGGAATTGCCTAATGAAGAGGTATATCCAATCATTGCACCTTTAGATGAAGGATTAGATGATTTAATAATTAGACTAGCTGATATGGTAGATAGTTTAGAAGAAGTTAAATTATATGATGATGAAGAAATGAAAGAATCACATGTATTATATAAATTTAAAAATGAAGCGCCATTCACTATTGAAAAAATAGGTGATGGTCTATGGCAATTAAAAGGTAAAGAGGTTGAAAGACTATTCCATATGACTAGATTCTCTGAACCAGAAGGTGTTGAAAGATTTGGACGTAAGTTAAGAGGTATGGGTGTTGATGAAGCTTTGGAGAAAGCTGGAGCATGCCGTGGTGATGATGTTCAAATTGAAGATTATGTATTTGAATTTAAGAATTAATAAATAAAGGTAAAAAAGGTGTCTAAAAGGCGCCTTTTTATTGTTTATGATTATATAATTATTATATAATTTATATGTTTAGGAGTGCTACATATGGAACTTACAAAAGAAGATTTAAAACAAGAAGAAAAAAAGTTAAAAGAAACAGTTAAAGAGATAGATTACCAATTAGCTAATATGGGTTCTGATATCTTTAAAGATAAAGATAACTTAAAAGAATTTCAAGAATATATATGGGGTAATAGATCAGACTTTGATGAAGAAGAATTAAATGATCTTGTATATGATAATGATCTTAAGATTCAAATATTAGATAATAAAACATCTAAGTTTAGGAAGTTAACTAAAGTAAGAAATAATCCTTACTTTGGATCTTTTATATTTAATGATGAAAAAATATATGTTGGTATTACTTCAGTTAAACATGATTTAGATTATCTTGTATGTGATTGGAGAGCACCTATTTCATCTATGTTCTATGACTTTGGTGTTGGAAAAGCATTCTATAAAACACCTGATGGAGAAGAAAAAGGTGAAATAACTCAAAAAAGACAATACACGATAGAAGATGCAAAGCTTAAACATGTATTTGATACAAACTTAAATATAGATGATGATATGTTACAAGATGTATTAGCATCTAATTCATCTGATAAGATGAAAAATATTGTTAATACAATTCAACAAGAACAAAACCAAGTAATAAGAAATAATACAAACTCAAATATAGTAGTACAAGGTATAGCTGGATCTGGTAAGACATCTGTAGCCTTACATAGAATAGCATTCCTTCTATATAAATTGGATTATTTAACATCTGGTAATGTTTTAATATTTTCACCTAATAATGTATTTACTGAATATATATCTAATGTATTACCTGACTTAGGTGAAGATAATACTATGCAAACAACATTCCATCAATTTGCTCGTGCATTTATTCCTGAGTATGAAGGAGTGGAACCTTATTCAACATTTGTTGAAAGATATTATAAGGGTAAAAAACAAGATAATGATCTTATTACATTTAAACTATCAGATAAGATGAAAACATTAATTGAAAACTTTGTAACTGTATATGCTAAAGCTGCAGAGTTTACTGAAGATTTTAATTATAAACAAAAATATATAATGAAATCTGAATTAAATCAGTTATTACATGATAGATATGAAGATAGACCATTATTTGATAGATTTGATTTAATAGCTGAGAAAGTTAATAACACATATTTTAAAGGTATGGAAAAAGACTTCTTAGGTATTAGAAATAGATTATTTAAATTAACTAATATTAAAAGAGATTATAAGGCAGTATATAAAGCTTTATATAAATCTATATTATTCCAAAGAACATATGGAAAAGATTTTGATTTAAAGGATACTTTAGAAAGATTATCAACAGATACTATGCCTTATGAAGATTCAACACCGTTTATTTATATGAAGTGTTTACTTGAAGGATATCCTTATCAAGTAGCTATGAGACAAGTAGTAATAGATGAAGCTCAAGATTATACATATCTACAATACTTTATGATTAGAAAGATATTTAAAAATGCTAACTTTACTATCTTAGGCGATGTTAATCAAACAGTTAATCCATTCTATAAATATGATAATTTAAATAAATTAACTAAGTTATTTGATGCTGAATATATTGAATTAACTAAGACTTATAGATCATCACCAGAGATAATTGAATATGCAAATGGTATTTTAGGTTTAAATCATGTTTCAGCAATAAGAAGAACAATGCATTTACCTGTATTAAAACATGATATTAAAGATTTACAACATATAGGTAAAGATATTAAATACTTAAAGGATAAATATAGATCAGTAGCTATCATTACTAAATCTATAGATGAAGCTCAATTAATATATAAATCATTTAAGGATAAATATAAGAAGATATCTATAATAGATGCTAATACTAAGAAATACTTTACTGAACTAGTTGTTACACCAGCTTATTCAGCTAAAGGATTAGAATTTGATGCATGTATTATTGTTAATAATTTTGATAAAGATAAATATCTATTCTATGTAGCAGTTACTCGTGCCCAACATGAGCTTATAATATACGAATAATATTGTATAAATACCATATTTTTAGTATAATTATAGGGCAAGGAGTGAGATTATGAATATATGGCATGATATATTAATGATTACTATTGGATTAATTCCTGGATTAGCTATAGGTTTTTTCTTAGCTAAGATGTTTATGGAAAATTATTTAAAGAAGAATCCACCTATAAATGAACAAATGATTACTGCATTAATGACATCTATGGGTAGAAAACCAAATAGTAAACAAGTTAAACAAATAATGCAACAAATGAATAGACAAAAGTAATATGAAGATAGATTTATTTAAGTTAAACAATTTAGGTAAAACTGATATAGATGGTGAAGTAACATTTGATAAAGAATATTTTGGAACAATGGATATAATTGATATCAAAGAGTGCTATGTAAATGGTGAGTTATCTATAGATTATGAAGATAATATAAATATGTATGCTGATATTAAAGGAATATTTATATTACCAGATGCATATACTTTAGAGCCAATTGAGTACCCATTTGAGGTAAATATTGATGAAAATATAGGAAAATACGAAGATTTTTATAATAAAAACAAGAATTCACTTGATATTTTACCATTTTTATGGCAAAATATTGTTTCGGAAGTACCGATTAGGTGTACTAAGAGTGATAAAACGCCAGATCTAAAAGGGGATGGCTGGAGTCTAGAATAGACTTTTAAGAAAGGAGTATTTATATGGGAGCACTTCCATTCAGAAGAATTTCAAAAACTAGAAAAAGAATTAGAAGAACACATATGAAAAAAGACATGCCTGGAATGACTACTTGTCCTAAATGTGGTGCAGCAATTAAACCACATAGAGCATGTACTGAATGTGGAAATTATAAAGGTAAAGAAGTTATTAAAACTGCTAAGACTGAAGAATAATATACATAGAAATATGTATATTTTTTATTTCTTAAATGTTATAATTATATATGGGAAGGTAGATAATCATGAATAAGAACAAGATGATATTAAAACATTGTCCTAATTTTTATCGCATCATGAATTTTGAATACTTAGAAGATGATGAATTATCAGAAAGATTAATTAAGGTTTATCATGATTATGTATTTAAAGTAGATTTAGATAATAAAGTGGAAATAACTAAACTTGAAACATTAGATACAGTATTATCTAAATACATAGATGATTATTTCTTTAGAAAAGAACTAAAGACTGAAATGAAACAAATAAGAATAAGAAAGGATGAAGATAAATTAACTGCTATAGTTAATTGGATAATTAAAGTATTTGATAATTATGAGGTTGGCTATACAAGAAATATTTATTTTTCTAGGTGGATATAGATGGAAGAAGATTTTATATATAAAGGATCTGGCATGAGAGCTAGTACAAAATTTATATTATTTACTATATGCTTATTATTAATAGCAGGAGCTATAGTAATATTCTTTAGAATGAATAAATTTAATGTTAAGAAGATAGTTACATATGAAGTAGGAGATGTAATTTCTTTTGATGTAAGAGATTATATTACTAATAAACCTTTTAATGATAAGGAATATAAGTTAAATATTGATGCTGTTTCATATGATAATGAAAATAGATTAACTACTGTAGGTGAATATACTTATAGAGTAACAATGAAAGATACTATTAAAGAAGGTAAAATTATTGTTAAAGATACTAAAGCACCTAAAGTAGAAACTATTGAATTAACATTAGGTGTGGATGATGAATATGTTATAGATGATTCCATTGCATCATGTGATGATTATTCATTACCATGTACTTATATAATGGAATCTAATATTGATACTAAGAAGATAGGAACTCAAGATATTAAGATTAAGGTAAGAGATACTCAAAATAATGAAGCAACAGTTAATACTAAATTAATAATTAAAGAAGGTTTCTCTTTAAAAGAAGAAAAAGTTAAAAATATAGAACCTAAATACTTAGAACCATCATATGATGATTGGAATAAACAATATGTAGTTAAATATGCAGGTGGTTTAGATCCTGAAGACTCTGAAAATTCAAGATGGAGATATTATGAAGAATTTATTAATGATAAAAATAATAATAACTTATCTAAATATTTAGATGAAAAGAATAAAGGTAAAACTATTAAATCAAGTGAAGTAATAGCTGTATATAATAAGTATCATTATATAATTGGTTTTGCTTGTCGTGCTACATTAAGTGATGGTACAACAACATACTTAACTAATGGAGAGTAGTTATTCTCTATAAGGGAGGACATATGAAAAAATATATACTATTTATATTATTAATTTTATTATTTCCTTTTAGTGTTAATGCAATTAATGCAACACAAAAGACATTAAGTGGAGTTACATATTATGAATATGTTCCTTCTGGAGTTAATGAGAACACTCCAGTAGTTTTTGCTTTTCATGGGATTGGACCATCATCAACTGATGTAGGTTCATTTGGAATGACTAAAGTATTAGATTCAAATCCAAGTGCAGTTATTATAATTCCAACTAAAGGTCAAGGTGCTTGGAGCGCTTCGACATATGGCAATTTTGTTAAAAACTATTTAAGCAGTACTGGGTATAAAGGAATAATAGGATACTACGGCTTTTCTATGGGTGCTATAAATGGACCTGCTATAATTCAAACTGCTGGGGTATTTACTATTGCTGTATTTGTAGATGAAGATTTTATTAGATCAAATAATTATTCAGTAGATACAACATATAATATGATTAGTGGTATATCAGCATTACAAATTTATTGTGGAAATGAATGTGATTCAACAGATTCGTTAAATCAATTAAAAAATAAATTTGAATCTAATGGTAAAAAATATAATTTGGTATCAAGATCAGGGACTAGTCATCCTATAATGAATTCTGAGTCTGCATCTCCTGGATTAAGTTTTATATTATCTAATGGAACTGCCAGTGGTGGATATAATGGTGGAGATAATTCTGGTAATGGTGGAAACGAAGGTGGAGGAGGATCTGGGTCTGGTACTTCTCAGGTAACAAAGAAGAAAGTATATGATTTCTCGTATGATGGATGCCCATTAGGAGAAGAAGTAACAAAAGATTTATCAGGTGCATTAAAAGTCATGAAAATCTTAGCACCAATATTTGTATTTGTTTATACGGTATATGATACTATTGTTGCATTAACAAAAGGTGATGCTCAAGCAGAAGGAAAGAAAATGCTTCAAAAATTCTTGAAGAGAATAGCTGCAGCCTTAACATTATTTGCAATACCAGTATTAATTGATGTATTATTCCAATTATTTAATATATGGGATAGTAATGGTAAATGTGATTTC
>JAFXXB010000005.1 GCA_017542465.1 Bacilli bacterium
ATGAGGTAACATTACATCTAATATTATTAAATCATATATACCTGATAAAGCTTCATCTAGTCCTTCTTCACCATCAGTTTTAATAGTTACATCATACTTTTTAGTTCTTAACATACTTGCTTCGGCATCAGCTAAATTATACTCATCTTCAATTATTAAGATTTTCATACATATCACCACATTTAAATTGTATATTATTAAACTTAAACCAAACTTAATAAATATATTATAACATAAAAAATATCCACATAATGTGGATATTATAATAGTTTAATTTCTAATCCTAAGGCTTGATATTTTTCTTGTTCTTCTTGTGTATAGAACTCATTACATATTTCATATGTATCAGTTTCTTTTACACCTATGCTTGTATGTGGAAAAGATGCAAATAGATCTTTAAATGAATCAAATAAATGTCTAGCAATTATTTTAGCTTTTATTTGTTCACCAGTTTCTGTATTGGTAAATATAATAATATCACCAACATTCATCTTTTGTCTTTTTTCGTCATTTAATCTAACCTCTATAGTCTTTCTTCCACTTTTAACTTCATTAAAAGCCCAAGGCACTAAATTCATATGATGTTCCATATTATCACTCCGTTCTTAATGCTATAACAGGATCTTTCTTACTTGCTGCTCTTGCAGGTATGATTCCACCTATTAAAGTTAATACTATACTTAATAATATAAGAATAATAGCATCAGTAGGTTTTAACATAGCTTTAATATTAATATTATTAGTTAATCCAACAAGAATTGCATTTATTATAGGAATAGCTATATATGTAAATGCTACACCAAATAAACCTGATAAGAATCCAACAATAAATGTTTCAGCATTAAATATTGATGAAATATTATGTTTACTTGCACCTATAGCTCTTAAAATACCTATTTCTTTAGTTCTTTCATATACTGAAATATATGTAATAATACCAATCATGAATGATGATACTACTAATGAAATTGATACAAATGCTATTAATACATATGAAACTGCATTTACAATAGTTTTAACAGACGACATCAAAGCGCCAGTTATATCTGAATAATTAATCTTTGATTCTTCACCTACACCATCATTATACTTTTTAACAAAATCTATAAAATGTTCCTTACCTTCAAATGAACTAAAGTAAACAGCAATTATAGATGGTTCTTCAATATCTTGATAACCTAATTTAGTAAGGTTAGTATCTGCATTTGTTTGACCACCAGTCATGGCTGTAACAACCCTCATTAATTCATCTTCAGAGAAATTTAATTTGAATGCTGATGCTATTTTTTCAGGACTTACATTAAAACCTTTAGCAACTGTTGCAACTGCATTTTGAGTCATATTAGATGCATTTTGTAATACAATAACCCTAGTCTTAGTTTCAGTCATCTTTTCAGCCATAGTACAAGCTGCAGCTTTAATTTCAGCTTGATTCATAATTCCATTCACTATACCACTATAAATGGTATCACTCATTGCCTCTTTTTGATCTTCAGGTATCGCATCCATCGCTTGAGTATAAGCAATTAATACACCTTGTAATACACCTTTATAAATACTCTTATATGTATCAGCTGGTATGTAATATTCAGCAGCTAGTTTATTGGTTATATCACTTACTTCAGAACTAGATAAATATGCATCAACATTTGTTTTACCTTTAAATCCATCAAGAACAGATTTAAATGCATCATTATAAGCATTTAATGCTTTACTATCATCAGATGTTATTGCATTGTTGATATTATTTATATATTCTTGACTTTGTTTAGCCATTTCATTTTGATCAATATTGATATTAAATGCTTCAGATAATTTCTTTTGATCTACAGATACTAAATCTTGGAAAGTAAATGCACCTGTATTCTTTTTGTCATCAAATTTATTACCTGAGAATACATCAATATCTTTATCTTTTAATTGTTTTTTAACTAATTCAGATTTAGAAGACTCATTAATGATATGTTCATATAATTCTTTTCTATATATAATAGCTGGATCTAATGATGGAGTTGATACTCCTTCTTTTGCTGTTATAACTCCAACAATCTTTAAAGTTTCAGCTTTATCATATACTTTAGACATATAATCTTTATCTTCTCTCATGTCTTCATATACTTTATATTTCTTATTATATTTATATAAATCTGATGGATTAACTAGTTTTAATCTAACATTTAATAAATCGTCATAAGATAAAACCATAGAATCATGTTGTACATGCATTGTTTCACCTCGGAATAATGATTGCACCATATCAGTTAATTCATTTATGTCTCTTAATCCTAATGAATATATAATTAAATCAGATATAACACCTTTAGAAGGTAATACTATCATTAATTCATTATATTTTTCAGGCCATTTACCATGTATTAAATCATATTGTCCTTTTAATGTATCATCATCAATTAATTGAGGTTGAAAAGCAGCTGCCATACTACCCATAGATGATGCCATATCAGATGAATACATAGATGACATAGATGGACTTGGATTTAATTGAGTTATCTCTTTATTACAATCATATGTGAATATTGTAGGTTCAACACCATAAGTATAACTTATATTTTGAACATCATTCTTTAATTCATCTCTATGTTCATCTAAATACTTTTTAAATGGTTTTATATCATTAGTCTTAATAGAATCTAATGTAGTAGTTACTTGTTGTAATTCATGTACTTTACCATCATTATATTCATCCTTTGCAGAATTATCCATAGATAAACCTAATATCATACTTGTTAAGTTAACTGATTCTTTAGTTATTGTTAATGGATAAGATGTTAATGTTTCTTCTTGTATTGAATCTACATAATGTTGGAACCCAGTTGATACTGCAAGAATTAAAGCAATACCAATTATACCTATTGAACCAGCAATAGATACAAGAGCAGTTCTTCCCTTTTTAGTCATTAGATTATTAAATGATAAAGCTAAGGCAGTAATAAATGACATCTTAGTTTTCTTTTCTCTTTTAACTTCTTCTATTAAGTTTTGTTTTGTATCAGTTTTACCATCATATGGATTAGTATCACTTACTATTTCACCATCTTTTAAGTTAATAATTCTTGATGAATATTCTTCGGCTAATTCAGGATTATGAGTAACCATAATAACTAGTTTTTCTTCTGATATTTTCTTTAATATCTTCATGATTTGTTCAGAAGTCTCAGAGTCTAATGCTCCTGTTGGTTCATCCGCTAAAACAATATCAGGATCATTTACTAATGCTCTTGCAATAGCAACTCTTTGCATTTGACCACCTGATAATTGATTAGGTCTTTTATACATATGATCTTTCAATCCAACATCTTTTAATGCTTTCTTAGCTCTATTGGTAGCTTCTTTTTTAGATATACCAGATAAAGTTAAAGCTAATTTAACATTATTTAATACTGTTTGATGTGATATTAAATTATATGATTGAAATACAAAACCAATTCTATGATTACGATATGCATCCCAATCTGAATCTTTATATTTCTTTGTTGATATTTCATTAATCTCTAAATCACCTGAATCATAATGATCAAGTCCGCCTATTATATTTAGGAATGTAGTTTTACCTGATCCAGATGGACCTAGAATTGATGCAAACTCACACTCTCTAAAATTAACTGAAACACCATTTAAAGCTTTTTGAGTAAAACCTTCAGTCTTATATGTTTTTGTAATTTTCTTAATCTCTAACATAGAAATCACCACACGTATATTATACATAAAAAAAACACTATATTCTAGTGTTTTCTTCTATTATTTGGATTACTATTATATGAATCTATTATTGATTTAACATGTTGTTTATAATCACCACATTCATATTGTAAATTAGCATTTATATTTGGTAACACATCTTGATAAATAAAATCTTCAAAACACTTTGTTTCGCCTGATGGTGTTACTATTTCTTTTAATCTATCTTCGTTTGATATATTCTCCATATTTTGATCTACAAATGCTCTATTAAATACATCAATTAATTCATTATTTAAAACAACTAATTGAACTAAACCATACATAACATAATCGTTATTAAGAATAATTGGATTAGTTATATTACTTATATTAATTGATCTTATATCTCTTACAAAAGAATATAATATACTCTTTTGATTAATATCACCTTTATTTTTAAGAAGATTTACTAAAGTATTAGAATTATTTAATACATATTCTAATATAGAAGATAATTGATTTATTTGATAAAGAATAGTATAACCTAATTCTTCTGCATTACATTCATCTTTTTTATTTAATAATTCTCTTAAATTAATAGATTTATTTTCACTTATTTCAGATAATAAATCAAATAACTTATATATTTCATTATCATTTTTAGGTAATGATAAACGTCTTAAACTACCTTCATTTATTCCATAGTTAATAAAAATATCAAATATACGTGCAGAATTATTATCTTCATTAATTCTTAAATTAATTAATTTATTAAATGATTTTCTATTACCATCTTTATTATAGAATTTAGTAAGAATCGGATAATTTTCAAGTTCATCTGGATGATTCTTAATTATTTCATCTAATCTTTTAATAATAAATGAATCAGCAGGAAAATCTTGACATGTCATCTCTTCTTCACTTGAAAGCATAAGTGGTTTATAACCATGGTCTTTATAATACATTGATTGATTCTTTCCTGTTTCATCTTTCATTTTACTTGTAAGTAATAAATCAGCTAAATCAGATCTTTTCAATATAGCTAATTGTACTTCAGCATCATAATAACCCTTATCAACACTTTGATAATCTATGATTGAATATTTATATTTTTTAGAAAATACTGCATAGTCTGCTTCATCTAAATACTTAACAAATAATTGATCTAAAGCTATATCAAATGATAATAGTTTATTATTTGCATTACTTTCTTGATTCTTTAATAATCTACTTGCATAACAAGCTATATATATGAATTCTTCAATATTTGTATTTTTATATGAACCTTTATTAATAGTTATTAAACCATTAGATTCTTTACATCTAATGATTGGATGTTCATCAGTTATATATACTTCAGCATTCTTTGATGTATATTTAGCAAAATAATTAGCTAAGAATTGTAACTCTAAAGTATTCATTTTAGATATAATACTATTCTTAGATAATATATTCTTAACTAATTCTTTTTCATCTATATTATTATTTAATAAATTAGCAGGTCTTATAAGATTAGAATATAATCTATTCTTTTCTTTATCTGTTAATTCTCTTTTTAAGGCTTCATTATATAATTCCTCAGTTGTTGTTTTATTATAATAATCATTTCTAATTTCCTTAATTGTATTTTTTTCTCTTTGATCAGCATATTTATCAATTACTCTATTATCCAATAATGGGCTCATAGAAAATAAATATGGATATTTCTTAAAGTCTTCGTAAAACTTACCAATATATATAAGCATTTTAGTATTTAATTGTTTTTCCTCTAAACACTTAATTAATGCATGTTGATAAGCTACATACTTTCTTACATCACTTTTATCTAATTCTAAAGTTCCTTCATTTAATTCTTTAATAAACTCATTAAAGTTAATACAATTAACAAATTTTTCATTATATAATTTTTCCATAAAATCCCCATCTTCCTAAAATAAAGGATGATAAAACTAATTATCACCCTTTTTATATTCTTTACATCTTTCATCTAATGCTTTAAATAACTCATCTACTTCTTCCATAGTCTCAAGTCTTGCACCAGATGCTAACTTATGCCCTCCACCATTAAAGTTTTGAGCAACATCATTAATAATTACATCCTTAGATCTAATATTAATTCTATATACTTTATTCTTTTCATCATATGAAGAAAAAGCCCAACATCTAAGTTCATTAATGAAATTAAAATCATTAACCATATTAGATGCAGTATTAGCATCAACTTCATACTTTTTATAATCTTCATTAGTTAATTTAATATATCCAAACCCATTTTCAGTAACTGTTAAGTTATTTGTGATAAAAGCTTCAAACTTTCTTTCACTTAATGGTCTAGAATATAGATTATTATATATTTTACTTAAATCAATGTTGTAATCATCTAATAGCTTTGATGCTATATCGAATGTTCTTGGTGATGTATAACTAAGTAAGAATCTATCTGAATCAGATACAATACCTGTAAATAATACTTCAGCACATTCTCTACTTATTATTAAATTATTATTAAATATAATATCACATAATATTTGACAAGTAGATGAAGCTTCATCATCTATATAATCAATATCACACTCTGGGTGATCACATGGATGATGATCAATCTTAATTGTATAAACATAATCATCCTTCTTTGTTCCATCTAATCTTGATGCTTCAGGTAAATCTAACATGATAAGTAAAGTATTACTTCTTTCTTCATCAGTTAGTTTATCAAGTGTTCCTAAGTATTTAAACTTAGCTACACCTACTCCTATAGCTTTAACATTTTTATTTTCATAATTAAGTTTTATAATATCTCTTAAAGCTATTTCAGAAGCTATTGCATCAGGATCAGGTCCAATATGTCTTGCTATTACAATGTTATTATATTCTTCTATTTTTTTAATTATTTGTTTAGATAAATCATTAAACAATATAATCACATCATTTCTATTTATTTATAAAATTGAATGTATCTCTTGCAATCATAACTTCTTCATCAGTTGGTATGATATATACTTTAACTGTTGAATCTTCAGTAGAGATTAACTTCTCTTCTCCTCTAACATTATTAGCTTCTTCATCAATCTTAATTCCTAATGGAGCTAATCTGTCAATTATAGCTTTTCTTGTATCTTTAGAGTTTTCACCAACACCTGCAGTAAATACAATTGCATCAGCTCCACCTAATTCTAAATAATATTCAGCTATATAATTAACAATCTTTTCAACATACATATCTTGAGCTAAGATTGCTCTTTCATTACCTTGTGCAGCAGCATCTTCAATATCTCTTGAATCAGATGATATACCAGATACTCCTAAATAACCTGATTTTTTATTTAAATCATTAATAACTTCATCTAATGATTCACCAGTCTTATCCATAATATATGGAATTAATGTACAATCAATATCTCCTGAACGAGATCCCATCATTAATCCAGCATTTGGAGTAAATCCCATTGATGTATCAATTGACTTACCATCTTTGATAGCACATAAAGAACCACCATTACCAATATGACATGAAATAATTCTAGCATTTGGATTTTCAAGTATTTCAGCAGTTCTATTAGCTATGTAGTTATGAGACATACCATGGAAACCATATCTTCTTACACCATATTTTTCATACCATTCATATGGAACTGGATATAAGAATTCTCTTTTAGCCATTGTTTGATGGAATGCTGTATCAAAACATCCTACTTGAGTAGCATTTGGAATTAATTCCATGAATGTTCTTACACCAATTAAGTTTGCAGGATTATGTAATGGAGCAAGTGATGATAATTCTTCAACAGTCTTGATTACATCATCATTAATTATTACAGATGATGCATATTTTTCACCACCATGTACAATTCTATGTCCTACACCTTTAATTTCATCTAATGATTCAATTACTTTATTTTCAAGTAATTCATCAATTAAAGTTTGAACTGCAACTGAATGATCAGCTAATTCTTTTTCTTTCTTTATTTTTTCACCATTTAGTTTGATGGTATAGAAACCACCACCAATACCAATACGTTCAAAAGTACCTGATATTAAGACTTTTTCTTCTGGCATTTCATACATTTGGAATTTTAATGAAGAACTACCAGCATTTACAGATAATATTTTCATATATTTTTTCATCCCTTTCACCTATAAATTATAACAAATAATATGTTAAAAATATACAAAAAATATAGTTAATACCATATTTATTTAGTTCTTGGTTTAACTATATCTTTACTTTTTATATAAATAACCTATATTATCTCTAATTTCATTTTCCATATTATTATATTCAGATAATTTGATAGGTAATCCATAAGATAACCTAGTATCTAAATCAAGTTTATACACTTCTCTTTTATCTATTTCTATATCATCTTTCATATATCTTCTTCTATATTTAACAAATTTTTCAACAGGAGATGAGATAAAAATAAACTTTTTAGTATAAGAATTCATCTCTAATAACTTAATTCTTAAATCATACATATTAATGTATTTATACTTATCATCTATCTTAATAGATTCAATTACATTTCTTATTTGCTTCATAGCTTCTATTTCTGCATTTAATTCAGAAGGCATCAATTGATATATATTTATATCATTTGTTTTCTTAGCAAACTTTAATGCTCTCTTTTTATTATCAGCTTCATTATAAGTTGCACCTGTTAATGATTTCATCAATACTTCTTTTATTATTTTATTATCTGTTTCATCTAATAATTTATATTGCTTTGCATGCATTATTTCATGCATGATTGATAACACTATATCAAAATTCAATGTAATAGTATCATCTTGTATTTTAAAGAAATCTAACATCTTTTTAGATGATTTCTTAACTCCTTTTATAAAATCTGGAGATACATTTATTGTTTTCTTAAAATAAGAATAAGACATATTAGCATTATCATTAGATAGATTAGTATAATTAATATGCTTAACATAATCATCAAGTTCATTTATGGTTACTAAAGCCTTAATCACTTCATCTATACCCATTTTATCTAATGTTCTTAAGTCTTTGTTATATCTATTTAATATATAACTAATATAACTAATTAAGTTTGTATCCATATACATCATCCTATGAATATTATAACAAAAAAAGATATAACATTATAGTTATATCTTTTTATTAGATTTATTAGATTTATTTAAATCTCTAATTTTTACTCCAGATACTTTTATAGCATTTTCAATATCCTTTTCAGTAGGATTTTCAATTACTTGTAAACCTGATCTATAGTCTTTTTCTCTAAATAAAGGTTTTTTTTCTATTATTTTATGTTCTTGTTTATCTTTTGTCTTAGATTTATTAGCAACTGGTCTTAGAGGCTTACAAACATCTGGACTAACAAAGTCTTGATTCTTATTTTTAAACTCTGCATTTCTACTTAATTTATTCAATGCTTTAGCCTCAATTTGTCTTACTCTTTCTCTTGTAATCTTAAAAGGTTTCTTATATTTAATTGGATCTTTTTCATAAAGAGATAATTCAAAATCATATACTGCATCAGCAGTTGATTCAAGTGTTCTACGACCATTTCCATCAATACCAAATCTAAATACTAAAACTAAATATTCTCTTCTTTTTAATACATTATTCTTAAAAGCTCCATTTAATGATTTTCTAACGCTTTCAGTTAAACTAGTATCCATTACATTTGCTTCAATATCTACATTATCATCTTGAATAAAATCAATCATTTCAGTTTCATCTTCATCGCCAACAAATGTATTAAGAGATGTAGGATTTTCATTTAATTTAAATAATTCAATTACTTTATCTTCAGATAGACCCGTATGTTTTACAACATCAGCAACTGTTGGTTCTCTATTTATTTCTTTTTCAAGATCAGTTAATATTGTTTTAAATCTACTTAATTCTTCTATCCTATGAACTGGTTTCCTAATTAAATCACCAGTTTCAGCTATACCTCTAGTGATTTGTTGTCTAATCCACCATGTGGCATGTGTAGAAAATCTAAAACCTTTAGTATAATCATATTTTTCAACAGCTTTCATTAAACCAAGATTACCTAATTGTATTAAATCTAATAGTTTTAAGTTACTAGATTTACCAATGTATCTTCTAGCTATACTTACAACTAATCTTAAATTAGAATTAATTAATTTTTCTCTTGCTTCTTTATCACCAAGTTCAACTCTTTTAGCAAGTTCTACTTCTTCCTCATGAGTTAATAATTTGAACTGACCTATTTCATGTAAATATAAATGAACAGGATCTAAATCCTCAGAATAATCGAACTCATAATCTTCAGTCTCTTCTGTATTTTCAATAGTAATACCATTAATAGTTGCATACATATCAATATAAGTAATTATATTATCATCATCATATTCATTTATATAACTACCATTTTTAATTGATAAGATGTAATTATCAAATAAATATTTCATGATAGTTTGCATCTTTTCACTATTTTGTAATACATAATTAATTATTTCAGGATCTGAGTCAATATCAAAAGTACTAAAAAAATTATTATATATTTTAAAAGTCTTAAAGAATAATGCATGATTTGTTGGAACAATCATCTTTAAATCTATATACTTTAATATAATGTCATATAGAACATTTTTATCAAGATGAATCAAATAATTTCTTATTGAACTAATCATAACTTGATTAAAGAAACTTTTATAATCCCCCTCTGTTTCCTTCGTATATCCAACTCTTAGATAAGCAATACAATCAGATATTGATGCTCTAAATGTATCTTCATCCATGATATATGAATATTTTTTAATCGTTTGTTCAATTATATCATTTAACTCTTGTAAAACTTCTACATCACTAAGTTTTGCTAATTCATTAAAATTATTTTTCATGGCTCTTATTATAGCATTTTAATATTTTTTGTCAAAAAAAAGGAGCTCTTATGCTCCTATATTATAGTGTTCTCGGATTTTAGCATCAATATCAGCTGCAATATCAGGATTGTTCTTTAAGAATATCTTAGTGTTTTCTTTACCTTGTCCAATCTTTTCACCATTATAAGAATACCATGCACCTGATTTTTCAAGTACACCTATTTCAGCACCAAGATCTACAAGTTCACCTTCATAAGATACACCTTCACCATACATAACATCAACTGATGCTGTCTTAAATGGAGGTGCTACCTTATTCTTAACAACTTTGATTGTTGTTCTATTACCAATTACAGAGTCACCCATCTTTATTTGTTCTCCACGTCTAACATCTAATCTAACTGATGCATAGAATTTTAATGCTCTACCACCTGTAGTTGTTTCAGGATTACCAAACATAACTCCTACTTTTTCTCTTAATTGATTAATGAATATTGCAATAGTATTAGTCTTATTTATAATACCAGCTAATTTTCTTAATGCTTGAGACATTAATCTTGCTTGAAGACCAACATGAGAATCTCCCATTTCACCTTCAATCTCAGCTTGAGGAACTAAAGCTGCAACTGAGTCAATTACAACTATTTGTACTGCACCAGATCTAACTAAAGCTTCACATATTTCTAAAGCTTGTTCTCCAGTGTCTGGTTGAGATAATAATAATTCATCTAAATTAACTCCTAACGCCTTAGCATATACAGGATCAAGTGCATGTTCTGCATCAATGAATGCTGCTCTTCCACCTTGCTTTTGAACTTCTGCTACTGCTTGTAAAGCTATAGTAGTTTTACCTGATGATTCAGGTCCAAATATTTCTACAATTCTTCCTTTAGGGAATCCACCAGCACCTAGTGCTATATCTAATCCTAAAGATCCAGATGGTACAGTTTCAACTTCAACTTTAGAATCTTCTGAAAGTTTCATAATTGATCCTTTACCAAATTGTTTTTCTATTTCAGCCATTACTTCTTCTAGGGCTTTATCATTATTAGTGTTTACTTCTTTCTTTGCCATTTTATTTTCTCCTTATCATAATTTCATTTTAAACTCACTAAAAATAAATGTCAATAGTTTTTACGAACATTTGTATCGTTTTAATAATTTTACACCCAAAGTTATTCTTATCTAAGTAAATTATATCATAAATAAGGCCTATATCAATTAGAAAGATATATATCCTTCTACTATTATATATTAACGATTATTCTTAAAATCTCGAATAAAAAAAGAGAATTTCTTCTCTTTTATAACCAAACACCATACACTACACCAAACATAGCAAGTAGGAATCCTACAACCCAGAACACTTTAACTATATCTTGTTCTGACCAACCTAACTCTTCAAAACTATGATGTAATGGAGCTTTTGGGAATACTTTCTTTTTAAAGCATCTTATTGCAATTATTTGAATTAAACTTGATAATGTTTCAACTACAAATACGCCACCAATTACCGCTAATGAGATTTCATGGTGAGTAAGAATTGCAATTGATGCAAGTGCACCACCTAATGCAAGTGAACCAGTATCACCCATAAATACTCTAGCTGGATATGAATTAAATAATAAGAACGCCATAATTGATCCAACTAATGCAAATGAGAAGATAGCCATACTATCAAACCCCATAATCCATGTTGAACCAAATGCTATAACACCATATGCAAGGAATGCCATGATTGATAATCCTCCACATAAACCATCTAATCCATCTGTTATATTAACAGCATTTGTAGTACCTACAAGTAAGAATAATACAAACAAGAAATATCCCCATCCCATTTCAAAATGGAAATCAATTAAGGATATATCCAATGCTGTAGTTCCACCATTCTTTTTATATATAATAGTAAATACTATAGCTAATATTACTTGGAATAATAATTTAACTAATGTTGGAATACCTTTATTATTATGTGCTCTAATCTTTAAATAATCATCAGCAAATCCTAGCAATGCATACGCAAGGAATACAATAATAACTATTCCTAAATTAGAATTAAAATCAATTGATCCTTTCCACCATAGTAATAACATAATTAATAATGGTGGGAATATAAATATTAAACCACCTATTGTAGGTGTACCATTCTTTAATTGATGTCTTTTATTAATTGTTTTAGATACAGTTTGTCTAGCATTTAACTTTCTTAAGAAAGGTAATACTATAAAACCTGCTATAATACCTAAAACTAAGCCTAATGTAATACTCAATATAGCTTTAGCTAAAATTAGCATATAAACTCATCTCCTATGAATATTTTATCATATATAAAATACTAAAGTTTATCATTATTATATGATTTTACATAAAAAAAATGGAATATTAATTCCATTTTTATTTATTATCAGGATTCTTCTTAACTAATTTTAAAGCTTTTTCTCTTTTCTTATATAAGATTTTAGAAGAAATTACTTTAAATAAAGTTATTCCTAAGATACCAGCTCCAATACCAGCTAACATTGGACGAGCCATATTGTTATCACCAGTTTTTGGTACTGGTTTCTTTGGTTCTTCTGGTTTCTTTGGTTCTTCTGGTACTTTTATATCCCATTCATCTTGAATTGGATTAATAACTGGATTTCCAGCATCAATAGTATTATCCTTTGTTGGATCATAGTTAGGATCTTTTGGATTATTTCCGCCATTTCCATCTCCGTTACCATTTCCGTTTCCGTTTCCATTTCCTGATTCTGGATTAGTTTTAGGTTCAGTACCACCCTTAGAGTTATCTACTATTGCGTCAGCATCTTGTACGTTTCCATCTTTATCCTTAATATCTTCTTTATCCTTATCAGTTACATCTTCAAATGTTGGATTTCCTTCTCTTTCAACAGTTTGTTCAACTAATGGTTCAGCATGTACTTTTGGAGCACTTGCTAAAACTATAGCTACACCTAATATAGAAATTAAAGAACCAATTTTTTTAGTAAACTTTCTACTCTTTTCTACTTTTGTCATATTTATCTCTCCTTTTTCTTTCCTATTTCATATCCATCTATAGTAATATCCTTTATAGCTGCTTTTTCTAAAACACCTATAAGAACATATCTATCATTTTGTTGTCTGTAACTACATGTTACTAATGACATAAATTTTGTATCTTCATCAACTGTATAACCATCTAATGTGAAGTTACCATCTCTTTTTGCTTGAGCTATAGCTTCATCAATAAATGCTTGTTTATCTTCAACACTCTTGAAATCTCCAGAGTGAATATTTGATGAATCATTTCCACTTACTACTCTTGAAGTAATAAATGTTAATTTATAACATAGACCATCATCTGTATAAATTACACCATATGGATGTTCAGCACCATATGTTCCATCTTTATCTTTCTTCCACTTATCTAATCCTGTAAACATTGAACCATCTTGCATGTGATGACCATATATTACAGACATATCAGATAATTTATCTGAATGTTGATTTAATGGTTGTGTATATATATCTTGGTATAATGTTCCCCAATCAGATTTTGCATCATTAATTGTATGTTTTAAGAAATACATATTCATGTAATCTGTTTCATTATACTCTGATCTATTAACTGAATCTCTTAATCCTTCAACTTTATCAATATTAGCTGTACTTGGTAATACGAATGGATAATCTATTTTAGTTCCAGGTATTTCTATCCAAGCAGTTGTACTTGATAATGTTGGATTAATCCCTTTTAAATACTCAGGTGTTAATGATTCATTAAACTTATAACCATTATCAATGAATTCTCCTGAAATATATTCTGTATCATCTTCAATTACTACAGGTTGTAATTCTGGTTCTTCTTGATAATTGTAATTAACATATCCTGTAGAATTTCGTAATGATTCTTCAGCTGATAATGTTTTTTGTGCATTTAAATATTGTTTTTCTCTATATTTATCAATAGAATTTTGAATTACACCAGAAGCAACTATAAATGCTCCACCAGCAGCTAATGCAATAAATACTGGCATAGCTTTTTTAAATACCTTTAAGTTCTTTCTAGGTTTAGTTGTTTTTTTCTTTTCAGCTTTCTTAACAACTTTTCTAGCTTTCTTTACCTTAATAGGTTTTTCTTCTTTCTTTACTTCAGGTTTAATAGGTTTTTCAACCTTTTTACTTTTAACTACTTTAACAGGTTCTTCTTTTTTCTTTACTTCTATTTTTGTAGTTGTTGGTTTAATTAGCTTTTCTTCTTTTTTTACAGGCTTTTCTACTTTTGGAGTTGTCTTAGGCTTTTCAGCTTTAACAACTTTACTACCATTGGTATAGCCATATTTCTTATATAACTCATTACGTTCTAGATCCATTTGAGCAATGACATCTTGAACACTACCATTATTTACCATATCAACTTCACCCTCTTTATTCAATACGGTTATTACCCTTTGAATTGCCGTTTATTATATATCAAAAAGGGTCTAAAGTCAAATTACAGAAGTCCTATTTTCTAGTACGTCCATGATTATCATTTGAATCAATTTGAACGGATTCACTTATTATTTCTTTTAATCCTGCAATTGGAACCCACTTACTACTATTTAATCCTTGTAATTCATCTAAATTATAGTAGTCTGTTAATATAGAAAATACTAAACGTGCACCTAATTTAGGTAAACATTCCTTAGTTGCTTTTGCAACAGCCATTTGATTTAATAATTCATATAGTCTGTTACTTTCTTTTTCAATCATTGAAATAGCCTTACAATATAATACTTTATCACTGTTATATACAGCTTTTTCTAAAGTATCAACTATCTTAGCTAATACAAGATTATTAACAAACTCATAATCCCAATAAGATAATTCTTGATCAAAAGTAAAATTACCTACATATTTTTTAACAGATGTAATATTTGAATAATAGTTGCATAATGCTGGATTATCCACTCTAACTGTGGCTCCATATGCGTTTTCTATACCTTCGAAGTTAATTTTTCCTAATTTTTCTAATTCTTTTGTGTTATATTCTCTAATCATACCTAACCCTCCTAATAGTTCTATATAATAACACTAATAAATAAGCATAGTAAAGAAAAAAAGGAATTAATTATTCCTTTTTAATTCACTTATCTTCTGTCTTATGGTAATACTAGCTTCCATAGGTGCATTCATATCGTTTAACAATAATAATGCATCTTGTAGCTTATCAATATCTGTATTATTTCTTTCGATTTCATACTTAATAGCTTCATAATCAACATTTTGAATTCTATTATTCTCTAAATAAGCATCTATATACTCTCTTATATCTTTTAGCAAATATTGTTTATCTTTATATTCATCTAATAATTCAACACCAAAATAACCTGAAATCATATATTTATAAGGATCATCAAACTCCATAAATATCACCTAGATATAATTATACATAAGAAAAATAGGTATTTCTACCTATTTTATATCGATATATTTAGTTTCTTTAGATTTTTCTTCTTTATCTAAAGTAATAACTAAAGTACCATCTTTAAATTCAGCATCAATTGATTCTTCATCAATTTCACCAACATACACTTGTCTTGTTTCTTTGCCTACAAATGTTCTTTCACGATGTAGATATTTTCTATCTTCCTTTTCTTCTTGCTTCTTTGTAGCTTCAATAGTTAAATAACCATTTTCACAAGAGATTTTAATATCATCTTTTTTATATCCAGGAGCATCTACTTCAACAACATATTTGTCATCTTTTTCATAGATATCCATCTTCATTCCTGTTTGTTTTTCTTTGTGAAAATCGTCCATGAAATCATCGAAGAATATTCTACTTGGTAACATATTTTCACTTCCTTTCTCTTATTACACTTTTAATATAATACTATAATTAGCACTTGTCAATAGAAAGTGCTAATTATTATTTAAATATGTAAAATTTATCTCTTTTTCTTAGTTGTTGTGGTAGTTTTCTTCACTGTTGTTGTAGTTTTATTTGTTGTTTTAACAGTAGTTTTAACTGTTGTTTTTTGTGTTGTTGTGGTCTCAGTTGTAGTTGTTGGTTCTTCAGTTGTTGTAGTTTCTTCTGTTGTTGTAGTTGGTTTTGATTCAACTGTCGTTGTATTTTCTATGTAATTCTTATATGCATTAGATGCTAAGAAGTAAATACCTACTCCACATCCTAAGAAAAATATAATTATTATAATTGTTATAATTGTTTCCTTAGTTTTATCCATATATATCACCTATATAATTATATCATAAAAAAAGAAGATATTTAATCTTCTTTTAGTTATACATCAATTGATCAGTCTTAGCTATAGCAAATGCTACTAAGAATACAAGATCTAAATCTTTTTCTTCACATGTAACATCATAATACATTGAACTAGTAATTAAAAACTTACCTTCAGGTGTAGATGTAGCCATAGTAGCTATTTCATTACCTTCAAAAGATATAACATAAGTCAAACCCAATTTACCACTAGATAAATCTGTTTTTATTCTTATTCCTTTATCATGTAGATAATCCCATATATTAGTATCATCATATTTAAAACTAGATTTACGAGAAAGCAGTTCTTCCCATCCTTCACCTAATGAAGTATTCACAGTTTTACCTACTTTATGTTCTTCAGTTTTATTTGTTTTATGATTAACAAAATTAAATGGAGATGCTCCAAATAAATGGAACTTAGCCATTTGAGCTTCATATACTAAGTTATCTCCTTCATATAATTGATAACCTTCTTTAATTGTATTAAATATAGGTTTTAATTTATAATTATTTGCCATTTGACCATCCTTCCTCTTGTGCTTTCATCTTCTTATATCTATTAATAGCTTTAGAAGCACTTATAATACCTACAATTGTTGAAATAATACCAGCACATGTAATAATAATTGGTAATAATACACCTTTACTTTGAGTTATTTCACTTGGATTAGATGGATTATAGAATACCTTAATCTTATCCCCTTGATTACGTTTTGGTCCAATTCCTAATTCAGTTTCATACTCTTTATTATCAACAGTAAATTTAACATATGATTTATATGTAGCATCAACTTGCTCACCTTGATCATCAGTATGAGCATCTTCAAATAGTTCTACTCTTGATACAGTTGATTCAATTTCAACATAATTTGCTGTTTTACCACTTGTAAAGAATAATATTGCTCCAAATATAATAAGTATAATACCTGCCGGTATGAAGAATCTTGCAGTTCCAGATTCTCTAAAAAAAGTTGCAAGTTTATTCATATACTCTCCTTTCTATTTTTAATATAACATAAAAAGAAGCAATATAAAATATTACTTCTTTAATATTAATCTTCTAGTTTTACTAGCATAAGATTTATCTATTAATTCTTCTTTTTCATGTAAATCTTTACCATATATAATCTTAACATGATCTTGAGAATTTAATTTATAATCTAATGGTTTTTCTTCACCATTTATATATGCTTTTTCTATTCTATTAGCTATAGTAGGTCTAGTTCTATATGCATAATCAATAGGAGTTGAACCATTTGGCATCTCAATTAATGATTTTGAACCTGGTTTAGTTCTATCATCAAATATATAAATCATCTTAGTGAAAATATCATGTTTTAATTCATCCATGTATTCTTTTGCTGGTAAGTTTTCATCTTGTAATTCTAATAATTGTTTATAGAATTGCATGTTTCTTACAACATCTTGTAATTTATTCTTATCAACATTATGCTTTCTAGCAATCTTCCAATATGCAGTTATACCATGGTTATTAATTTTTTCCATATCTCTAGTTTTGAATTGGAATTGTAACATATCATCATTAGGCGCCCCTGGAATAAGTATTGTTGAATGTAATCCCATATATCTATTTGATTTAGGAGTTGTAAGATAGTCACGGTCTTTTCCTTCAATTGTATGGCCATCTCTTTTTAATATATCAAAAGCTTTCCTACAGTCTTTCTTCTCTTTTAAATAGATATTTAAGGCATTGTAATCATGTATTTTATGAATATCTTCAGCTGTATAATGTTCACTTATTTCTAATAATCTTCTTCTTAAACCATATAAATGTTTAGATTCTAAAGACATATTACAGTCTATTCCATTATTATTAAATAACATGAATGCAAATAATTGTGTTTCATCCATTAAAGATTCCATTTCTTTTTCATATGCACTCTTTAATTGTAATAATCGATTGTATTCATCAGGATATACGTATTTAAATGATAAATCCTCTAACGCACATTTAATCTCATATTCACCTAAAAGATAAGCTAAAGGTGCAAATATTTCTAAAGTCTCTTGAGCTTTAGTTACACTTGGTTTTGAGTCTAATGTAATCATATTATGTAATCTGTCAGCTAGTTTAATAATTATAATTCTTATATCTTGAACTAAAGAAGAAACTGTTTTTTGTAAGTTTTTAGCAATTCTTTCTTCTTTATTTTCGCCCTTTTCTTTTCTAAACTTAGTAACACCATCAACAAGATCAGCTACTATAGGACCAAATTGTTCTTTTATCACTTCTATAGGTATATCACAATCTTCTACAGTATCATGCAATAAACCAGCCATAACTGTTTCTGTATCACTACCTAAGTCTAATAATATACATGCAACTGATAAAGGATGAGTAATATATCTATCACCAGACTCACGTAATTGATTCTTATGATTATGATTAGCAAAAGCATAGGCTGTTAGTATTCTTCTTCTATCTTCAGCAGAATAACCTTCTAGTCTAGCCATTAAATCTTCTAATTGACATACTTTATATTTTTGTTCTAATACACTAGTCTTATACATATTACTCACCTCCTTAAAAATGCGCAAAACGATAGTAACAAACTACTATCGTCCATTTAACCCCTTTAATATTAAGTTCATAGTCATAATACTTAACATACTACCACCTCAAACTTGTTAACAAGAATTATATATCTTTTATTGTAAAAAAGCAAATTAAAAGATATAGTTTTCACTATATCTAATTAGTATATTTTTCAATTATTTCTTTATTATCAAAATAATTAATCTTCATATTCTTTCTTAATCTATCTACTACTTGATCACAATGTTTAGAAGCATCTTCTGTACCCTTCTTTAGTATTTCATATACTTCATCTATATGTTCTTCGTAGTATTTACGTTTTTCTCTAACAGGTGTTAATTCTTCTTCTAATATTTGATATAAGAAATTCTTTATCTTAACATCTCCTAAACCACCTTTTTTATAAGCAGCTTTTAATTCATCTAAATCCTTAAATTCAGGTAAGAACTTCTTAAATGAATCTTCCTTGCAGAAACAATCTAAATAAGTAAATACCATATTACCTTCAACTTGTCCTGGATCTTCTACTCTAATATGATTAGGATCTGTATACATACCCATTACTTTCTTTTTAACTGTATCTGAATCATCAGCTAAATATATACAATTACCTAAAGACTTAGACATCTTAGCATTTCCATCAGTTCCAGGTAATCTTCTACATGCATCATTAGATGGTAATACTGCTTCAGGCTCATATAATGTTTCACCATATATATTATTTATACTTCTAACTATCTCTCTTGTTTGTTCAATCATAGGTAATTGATCATCACCTACAGGAATTATAGTTGCATCAAATCCTGTTATATCAGCAGCTTGGCTTATAGGATAAGTCATAAAACCTACAGGAATAGATTCACCAAACTCTCTCATCTTTAATTCAGATTTAATAGTTGGATTTCTTTGTAATCTTGATAATGTTACTACATCCATGTAGAAACATGTTAATTGATACAATCCTTTAACACCTGATTGAATAAAAATAGTTACTTTAGATGGATCAATACCAACTGATAAATAATCTAAAGCTACTTCAATAATATTTTGTCTAACTTTCTCTGGATTATCCCAATTATCTGTTAAAGCTTGAACGTCCGCAATCATGATATAGAATTTATCATAATCACCTTTATTTTGTAGTTCTACTCTACTTCTTAAGGAACCAACATAATGTCCTATATGTAGTCTTCCAGTTGGTCTATCACCAGTTAATATTACTTTATCCATAACAAACATCTCTTTCTAGTAAAATTATATCATAAATAAAATAGGAAATGTATTATTTCCTATCTTAATCCTATTAAATTCTTATAATTTTTATCAAATGCTTCCAAGAATGAATTTATCTCACTTGGTAATGTTAAATAAGATAAACTTATTCTTATACTTGATTTACTTCTTGCTTCATCTCTATACATAGCCATGACTGATGGGCTTGGTCTACCTGAATAACAAGCAGTATTAGATGAAATATAAATATCATCTTCTTCCATAGCATGTATAAATGTTTCAGGTTTGATTCCTAATACACTTATATTTAATATATGAGGTATACAGTACTTAGATGAATTAATTTGAACATGTGGATATTGACTTAAATGTTCAATTATTCTTTCTCTATACTTTTTAACTACTTCTTCTTTTTGAGGCATATCCTTTAATGCAAGTCTTAATGCCTTAGAGAAACTTACTATCAATGGTAATGGTTTAGTTCCAGGTTTTAATTCATCTGGATGTGCACCAAACTCAATTGGTTTTAGTTTTATTCCTCTAGCATGATATAAAATACCTATTCCACCAGGTCCATAAACCTTTTCACCTGATATAGAACCTAAATCTACATCTAATAATCTTACAGGTATTTTACCTATAGCTTGTGTAAGATCTGAATGGAAGATAACATTAGGATTTATCTTCTTAACTACTTGTTTAATAGTTGCAAGAGGTTGTCTTGCACCTGTTTCAGAATTAACACAAGAAATAGATACTAGTATTGTTTCAGGTGTTACTTTTCTTTTTAAATCATCAAAGTTAATTACACCTTCATCTGTTACATTAACATAATCTATTATGTATCCTAATTCTTCTAAATGTTTAGTTATACCATATATAGAAGGATGTTCCATAGTAGATACACATATTCTATTACCAAATCTCTTATTTTGTTCTACAGCTCCTAGAATAGCTATATTATTAGCTTCAGTAGCTCCAGATGTATAAATAAATTCATCTTCACCTATTTTTAATAATTCAGCTATTTGTTTAGTTGCACTTTTAAGTAAGTCATTAGATTTCATACCTAATTTATGTAGACTTTGAGTATTGGCAAAGTATTCTTCAGTAACTTTATTATAACTATCTAATACTTCAGGTAATATAGGTGTTGTTGCCGAATAATCTAAATAAATCATATTATCACTCTTCTATTCCATATTCATCTTTATATTCATCTAATAGTTTATCTTTAATACCTGGTTCAATAACGTTAATTGATTTAATTGCTTCACTTAATGCTTCATTAAAAGAACCTTTAAAGAATAATCTTTCAGCTCTAGATAAACCATTGTTGATTTCTTTATTAACTGCTCTATATCTATTACCATATACTATTGCATTTTCAGCCATAGATGCACTCTTAACTGTAGTAAAGGCTGTATTATATACCTTTAATGCTAAGTCTCTTGCAGTATCTACTCTAGTATTTAATGTTGTAATTGATATAGGTTTCTTCTCTAACTCTAATACCATTTCCTTTAAGGCATCTTGAGCTTCTTGATATTGTGTATAGAAACTCTTAGGAATAATTGGTAACTTATAAGAATTAATGTGTTCTTTAGTTTGTTTCATTATATTCTTAATAGTATCCCCTTGTTCTCTAGCTCTTATTTCATCTTCCTTAAGAGATCCTAAACTTCTTAATGTATAATCTAGTTTTTCTTCTGTCTTAACTAGTTTAACACTTATTTTTTCCATCTCTTTAGAAAGTCTTGAATAAGCAGTTGTCTTATTTCTAAACTCTTCCATAGTCTTATTGTATGTTTCTTCACACCATGCTGTTTCATTAGCTAAATCAGATATAATCTTTAAATCATCATCAGTTAAATCATATGAATATTTAATATCTGATATTTTATTTTGTAATCCTGATATTATCTTATCTAACTTCTTACACTTTAAGATTATATTTCTTATATAATCATCAAATAATTTCTTAGATATTTTTTCCTTTTCAAAGTCTTGATATAAACGATCAAAGTAATCAAGTATTGTACGAAGCTCAAATATAGAATCTTCTAAGTTTAATACTTTTAATCTATCAAAGATATCCCTTACCTTTTTCTCTGATTCAGTTATATTATAATCAATCTTTAAATAATCTAAGTTATAACCTTCTTCTTTTAATCTATCTGCTTGTTTCTTTATATCTTTAATACGAGCAGGTATCATCTTTTCACCCATCATAATAATAGATGGTGCTTCATCAATAACTATTTTTAAATTACCTATTGTGTCATCTAATGCTTTAACTATTTTACCTACTTCTGAATAAACATTGTTTTCCATAGCTATTTCAAAAGCAGCAAATAACTTATCAACATTCTCAAATTGTAATTCTAATGTGTTAAGTATTAATGAATAATCAGACTTATTAGAGTTGTTATATTGAATATATATTTGTCTATATTCTGTCTTTAGTTTAGTTACTATTTCTCTATTTCTTTCTTCTGATAATGTTATTTCTTCAATATCATTTAATAATTCTTGAGATTTAGCTCTAGCCATATGAATATCATATTCAACCTCAGTTAACATAGTATCTACTTCTTTATATTTATGGTTAACTAGATAATCTTCAACATTTATTAATCTATCAGTTATTTTAACAACATCTACATCTTTAATTTCTTTAAACTTTGCTTTCCATTCATTATACTTTTCTTCAAGTTCTTTATTATTAATTAAAGATTCTACTTTATTTAATTCAGATAAGATATTACCTGAAATAATTAAGTTCTTTTTTCTTTCAAGTTCAATAATAATTTCATTATAGGATTTAATCTTTTTTCTTATAGTTAAAAAGACTACTACACCTATAACTATTAGAGTAATAATAACGTATAAAATAATAATTAGATTCATAATATTTCCACCCATATTACTACTCTCCTATTCTCATTTAATTATACCATTATTAAGGGTGCTTTACATAGGAATAAACAAGTAATTTAACACAAAATATAATAGATTTATTTTTAAATAATAAAAAATAGTTGATGCTTTACGTCAACTATTTATTTACTTCATCTATTACATCCATGAATTCTTTTTGGATAGCATTTAAAGCTCTTCTAGTATTTGCTTCAAATCTCATGGTAACATTAGGTCCTGTGTTAGATGCTCTAACTAACGCCCAGCTATTATCTTTGATAACTTTAATACCATCTATACTATCATATCTATAATTCATTTTATCTGCATATTCTTTAATACCTGCAACTATTTCCCACTTCTTTTCATCTGTAGTAGCTAGTTTTATTTCATCTGTATTAAAGTATTTCTTCATATTTGTTTTAACTAAACTATGTAAGTCTTTTTTAGTATTAGTTAAGTATTCTTGATATCTTAAACCAGCGTATATACCATCATCATATCCTGGATGAGTATCCCTAAAGAAAATATGATTTGCATATTGTCCACCAAATATACAGTCTTCATAAAACATTATTTCTTCTTGTCTTGCACTTGATGAAGGTGTATCCATATATACACCACCTGCATCAATAACTGCATCTCTTATGATATTTGAACATTTAACATCAACAAGTACAGGTTTAGATTTATCTTTTTTAATAATAGATGGTGCTACAACAGACATCATTACATCTGCATCTACTATAATACCTTTATTATCAACAATGCCTATACGATCACAGTCTCCATCATAAGCTAAACCTATATCAGCATGTTGTTTTTTTACTTCTTTACATAAATCAGCTAAATTTGATTTAACATTAGGATCTGGATGATGATTTGGAAAAGTTGGATCAGAATCAGAATATATATAAGATACATCAAAAGGCATCTTATCATATACATCTCTTACTATAACTGATGCTGTACCATTTCCACAGTCAATTACACATTTTAAATTATTCTTACCAAAATCAAATAACTTAGATAAATAATTAACATATAATTTATCAACATCTATATTTTTAACTTCGCCTATATCTTTACTCTTTTTACATTTATAATTATCATCTAACATTCTAGTATAAATATACTTTAAATCTTTCTCAGAACAATGCAGATTATGAGCACCAAATACTTTGAATCCATTATAATCTGTAGGATTATGAGAAGCTGTAATCATTACACCATAGTCTTGTTTTAACTCATGACATGCAAAATTAAGCATTGGTGTTGTAACAAGTCCAATATCAATTACATTGATACCAGATAGAGTTAAACCTTCAATTAACTTTTCATTTAATTCAGGTCCACCAAATCTATTATCATGACCTACTACTACATAGTCTTGTTTATATTTTTTTGCATATTCAGCAAATACATATCCTAATTTTAAAGCAACATCAGTACTTACTTCATCAGGATAAATACCACGTATATCTGCTTCTCTTAAAATATTACTTGGTACTTTCATATAAATCCCTCTTATTCTTCTTCTTTTAATATAATACCAGCATCTTGCATTTCTTTAGGTATAGCTAGTTCCATATATTTAAGTATTGTTCCAGCCACTTGTGCAATATTACCTTTGTTATTTAATTTAATATATTTATCTCTTATGATAAATGGTACAGGATTCTTTGTATGTCCTTTATTAGGTGTACCATCTTCATTAAGCATTTCTTCAATATTACCATGATCAGATGTAACAATTAACTTATAGAAGTTTTCATCACATGCATCACATATTTTCTCTAACTCTAAATCTAATATATTCAACGCCTCAATAGCTTTAGTTATATCACCTATATGACCAAATATATCAGGTGTTTCTATATTAACTAATATAAAATCATAATCATGTTCCATACATTTAATTACTTGTTTAGTTATACCTGCCATATTCATTTCAGGGTGATTAACTGTTTCATCATGTGGATATGATGGAATAATAAAGTTATCACATCCCTTTAATTTCTTATCAGTTGCACCATTGAAATAATATGATAGATTTGAGAATTTATCTTCCTCACCAATACGTGCTTGTTTTAATCCTAAAGCACTCAAATATTGTCCTAAAGAATATTCTGCTTCATCTTTATCTATTAAGTATATTAAATCATCTACTTCATCTATAGGTAGAATAGAAGCAACCTTTAAACCAGATATTAAAGGTCTATTAAATGGTTCAAAGTCATGATTTAATAATGAACCTAATATTTGTCTAGCTCTATCTTCTCTAAAGTTTAACCATAAAAGAACATCCCCTGATGATAATTTAGCATTATCATCTAAAACTATAGGTGGAATGTTTTCATCACTTATATTGTTTTTATAACATGTTTGAATAGCTTTAGTATAATCGTTAACTTTAGCTCCTACACCATCTACAAGTAAATTGTAATAAGCTTTTGTTTTCTTATAATTTTCATCTCTATCCATAGCATAGGATCTACCACAAACAGTTACAATCTTACCTAGTTCTTGTTCATTCATAGTAGCATTTAAATCATCTAAATATTCTAATGCTGTACCTGGATGAACATCTTTTCCATCTGTTATTGCATGGAAATACAATTTATTAACACCCATATTTTTTAAATGAGATATAAGTGTCTTCATATATCTAATATCAGAGTAAACCTTACCATCTGATACCATACCAGCTAGATGTAAGTTTCCTCCTGAATCTCTTAAATATTCTAGCAATTCATTTAATCTAGGATTTTGTTCAATCAATGTTGATCCTAAGTTTTCATTACAGATTGTTATATCTTGAGGAACAACTTTTCCTGCACCCAAAATAAGATGTGAAACTTCACAGTCTATTCTTTTATCATCTGGTAAATTTATATTCTCACCTGTAGTATCTAATACAGTATTAGGATATAAATCCACTAATTCTTTATAAGTATCCATATCTGCTAGTTCAATAGCATTACCAGCATAGTTTTTTCCAACCCCAAAACCATCCAAGATAATCATAACTATCTTATTCATAGGTATCACCTAGATAAATTATATCATAAATAGGCTTGTTTTTGTGAAAATATGCGTATTTTCAAGTACTTGATGACAAATAAAAGAGAATGATTACTCATCCTCTTTATCATCAAATAATACAACTTTGCCCTTCTTCAAACTCTTTTTAACATCTATTGCTCTTTGGTTTGTAGAACCAGCATATTTTAATCTTGGATCTCTTAATTCATCTACATATTGTCCATCAACTAATACATCTAAATAATTGATAACTTCTTGTTTAGATACATAATCTTCATATGTAAATCCTGACCAAGACCATAAAGACTTATTAGGAAATCTTTCTTTAAATGCTTTGGCTAATTTAGTTGTTCCAGGTAAGTTTGTTGGATGCATTGGTTCTCCACCAAGCATTGATAAACCAACAATATATTCGTTATCACATAGATCAAGAATATGTTCAATAGTTTCATCTGTAAATTCTTTACCACCATCAAAATCCCATGTTTCAGGATTAAAGCAGTTCTTACAGTGGAATGCACATCCTTGAAAAAATATTGATACTCTAACACCTGGACCATTAGAGATATCCATTTTTCTTATCTTGTTGTATTTCATATTAATCGTCCTTATTATCTAAGTGAATTACTCTTTCTTTGATTTCTTGTGTTCTTCCTTTATTCCAGAAGTTTGCTCCAATGTAACCACATGTACGTCTAGCTACATTCATCTTATCGTGATCTCTGTTTCCACAGTTTGGACAATACCATTCAAGGTTATCATCAATTAAAATTTCACCAGTATATCCACAGCAATGACAATAATCAAATTTTGTATTTAATTCAGCATACATGATATTATCATATATAAACTTAATAACTTCAAGTACTGAATCTAAGTTATTCTCTAAATGTGAAGTTTCAATATAACTTATAGCTCCACCTGGAGATAATTGTTGGAATTCTGATTCTAACTTTAACTTAGTAAATGCATCAATCTCTTCAAATACAGGTACATGATATGAGTTAGTTATATAATCTCTATCAGTTATACCTTTAATAACTCCAAATCTTTCTCTTAAGGCTTTAGCAAACTTATAAGTTGTAGATTCAATTGGAGTACCATATACTGAATAATCGATATCTTCAGCAGCCTTCCATTCTTTACATTTATCATTCATGTGTTGCATAACTTGTAGACCAAATTCTTTACCCTTACCATTATCAGTGTGAGAGTGACCAGTCATATATTTAACACATTCATATAAACCAGCATAACCTAATGAAATAGTTGAATAACCATGATGTAATAATTCATGAATTGATTCACCCTTTTCAAGTCTAGCTAATGCACCATGTTGCCATAAGATTGGAGCAACATCAGATGTAGCATGAGATAATCTTTCATGTCTAATTTGTAATGCTCTATGACATAATTCAAGTCTTTCATCAAATATTTGCCAGAACATATCCATATTTTTACCAGATGATAAAGCTACATCAGGTAAGTTAATTGTAACAACACCTTGGTTAAATCTACCATAGTATTTACCCTTACCTTCAACATAGTTTCCAGCACGAGCAATATTACCTAAACTAATAGATCTATCAGGAGTTAAGAATGAACGGCATCCCATACATGGATAACATTCACCTTCACCATACTCATTCTTTTTAAGTTGTAACATAATTTTCTCTGAAATATAATCAGGAACCATACGTTTAGCTGTACATTCAGCAGCTAACTTAGTTAAATACCAATATTTAGATTTTGGTTTAATATTATCTTCTTCAAGAACATAAAGTAATTTAGGGAATGCAGGAGTAACCCAAACACCTTTTTCATTCTTCATACCTTGAATTCTTTGTTTTAATACTTCTTCAATGATCATAGCAAGTTCATCTTTATATTCATCAGTTTCACCTAAATACATACAAACTGATAAGAATGGAGCTTGACCATTTGTAGTAGTCATTGAATTAATTTGATATTGGAAAGTTTGAACGCCATCAGTTACTTCTTTCTTTAAATCTTCCATAGCATACTTTTCAACATCTTCTTTAGAAAACTTTCTCTTTGTATACTTTTTCTTATAGTATTCATAAGATTTTCTTACAAATGGGGCTAAATGAGTTAATGTGATTGTAGCACCACCATATTGACTTGATGAAACAGCTGTAATTAATTGTGTAGCAATTGTCATAGCTGTTAAGAATCTATGAGGAGTTTCAATCATAACTCCATTAATATTAGTTCCATTTTGTAACATATCTTCTAGATTTATTAAATCACAGTTATGTAATGCATTTTGTGCAAAGTAATCAGCATCATGGAAATGAATAATACCTTCATCATGAGCTTTAACGATATCTTCAGGTAGTAAGAATCTACGAGTGATATCAGTTGAAGTAACACCAGCTAAATAATCTCTTTGAGTAGTAACTACTCTAGAATTCTTATTTGAGTTTTCAGTATTCCAATATTCAGATTCACCATCAATTAATTCTTTAATAGTTTTATCTGTAGTATTACTTCTTCTAACTAATTCTCTTGTATATCTATACTTAATGTAACATTTAGCAAGTTCATACTTACCAATTTCCATTAATCTTGTTTCAATAACATCTTGAATGTCTTCAACTAACATTCTCTTTTTATTAAGTCCTTCAATGTACTTAATAATGTTTCTTATTTGTGCATCAGTAACACGTTCCGCCTCGTCTACTTCAGCATTAGCTTTTTGAATGGCTGCTTCAATCTTGTCTGGACAATAGTCTACACAAGTGCCATCTCTCTTAATTACTTTCATGTTTTACCTCTCCTCTATATTACACTTTTATCATAGCACTCATGTATTTTATATTTTGTTGCAAGTGCAACATTTTAAAAAGTTTTACAAAAAAGTTTTTAAGACTATTTTTTACCCTACGAAATTGTGTTGTTCGATATAAAAATTTAAATGTAAATGTTTTACACTGATTGTTGAAAACTAAAAAAGATGTATTAATTACATCTTATATTTCTATTAGTTCATATTCAATATTTCCTACGCCTAACTTATAAGCATATTCTATAGTATGTTCACCATTACGTGAGTTTACTCTTTCTAGAAAATGTTCTTTTCCAGGATCATCGCAAGCTTTAACTAAATCAATACAGGCTTTATCTATAGCTACAGGATCAAGTGATACAAGTATACCTATATCTTTAAGACAAGGGTCTTCTGCTTTCGCACAACAATCACAATCAACCGACATGTTAGCCATGATATTTATATAAGCTATATTATCCTTAAAGTAATTATTAACGGCATATGCAGATTCTGCCATAGACTCTAAGAAATCATCTTGAGGTGGTAGTTTTAACCATACAGTTAATTGATTTGTATTTTTACCTGCTGAATGAATTAAAGCTTTACCTCTAGATGATGCACATCCTATTGATAATTGTTTTAACGCACCACCATAACCGCCCATAGGATGTCCTTTAAAATGTGATAAAACTAACATCGAATCATAGTTAACTATATTCTTACCTAACAAGTCTTCTTTTAAATGTTTACCATTTTCAATTGGTAATACAAAGTCAGGTTCTTCAGCATCTAGTAAGTCTACTTTAAAGAATTCATTCCACCCATGTTTTTCTAAAGTCTTAAGATGTTTCTTTGTTGAATTACGCGCGCCAGGATATGCTGTATTACATTCAACTATAGTACCATTTACATGTTCAACTATTGGTCTCCAAAATTCTGGTTTTAAATAGTTTTGATTACCATCTTCACCTGAATGAACTTTAGTTGCAACATTGCCTTTTAGTTTAATATTTAACATATCAAACATTTTTACAACATTCTCTGGAGTTATATTTCTTGTAAAAAATACCTTACTTTTTTCCATATTATCACCTACCAAAATAATAACAAAAAACAAACAAAAAAGGAAGAGTAAGCTCTCTTCCGCAATTTTTTAACTCCCTATATTTATCCGGCTGGGAATCACCTATTTCTTTTCCCCGATTATACAGCTGGGACCGCTGGCTTTTTTCTACCCTTAATATATAAAAATTAATTATTAATGTCAACGATTTTTTTAATATTTTTTTAATTTATTTTTGACATCTCTTACAGATGTAAGTTCCACGCCCACCAACACGTGTTTTAACTATTTTTTCACCACAGTTAGGGCATGGTTGATTAGCCTTTGTATGAACTTTTAAATACTCTTGATAAGTTCCTTCTACGCCTAAAGATGATGTATAAGATCTAATTGTTGTTCCACCACACTCTGTTGCTTTCTTTATTATTTTAGTTCCTGCTTCTTTTATTTTTTCACATTCATCTAATGTAATAGTATTACCTAATCTAGTCGGTAATATATTAGATTCAAATAATACTTCATCTACATATATATTGCCTAATCCATTTATAATTGATTGATCTAATAATAATTCTTTAATAGGTTTGTTAGATTTATGTATTTTATTATATATATAATTATCAGTTAAGTCTTTACTATCTGGTTCTATACCCAATTTAGCTATATCATCTGTTTTATATATATCTTCTGTTTTAACTAATTTCATTACTCCAAACTTACGAACATCTTTATATCTTAAATCATATCCATCATCTAATTTAAAAATAATATGTTCATGTTTTTCATATTCTTCATCACTTGGTTTAATATAATACTTTCCTTCCATTCTCAAATGAGAAAGTATTGTATAATCTCCACATTCGATAAATAGCCACTTACCATAGTTATCAACATTAGTTATAGTTTTACCTATTAAAATATCTTTAAACTCATTCTTATCAGTTTTAATAATACCATCATATCTATATTTAATGTCTTTTATAGTCTTACCAACTATTCTATTCTTTAATACATTTTTTACTGTTCTTACTTCTGCTATTTCAGGCATATATATCACCTAGATATAGTATAGCACAAAAAAAGAATAACTTGATTGTTATTCTATTTTTCATATGAAACACTACTTACAATACATTCAGTTCTATCAAAATCTACTGATTTAGGAACTTCATTACTATAACATTTACATTTTTCTACTTCATGAGGTTTTGGAGATACTATATATCCAACATGAACATATGCAATATTATCACCTTTATATCTGATACAAGAAGCTCTTACACGTACATCTTTATCCAAATTATTAGTAAACTCGCCAAAATCATCTACATCTTTTTTGTCTTCATTTATCTTAACAAAAGTATAATCTTTTACAAATTCATATTGATCAAGTATATTTGATTCACTCGCTATTACTTCAACTGTTACTCTATTATAGGCTTCATTGAATCTTAAATCTTCATCGATAACTGTTATTACATTTGGTTCAACAAGATATCTAATTGCATTCTCATAATTAACAAAATCATCATCCATAAAAAAGCTGTACTTAACTTCAACATCTACAGGATGATCATTTTTATTGATTAATGCCACATTTATTGTATCATAAGCAGTTGAGAATTTAACTATTTCTATATTTTCTGATGCTTCATTTTCAAATTTTGTTACTTTAACATTTTCAAAATCAATTTTACTTAAATAATCATCATCTTCATCATCAGCTGAAGTTGTAGTTGTTGTAGATGAAGTAGTAAGATTATTTCCACTTCCAGATCCACCTTTGTTTCCTTTACCAGCAAATATTATTATTCCAACTACAACACCTACTATAGCAAGAATAAATAATATAACTACAACTATTATAATAGGTAAACAACTAGATTTTTTCTTTTCCTCTTTTACTTCTGTTTGTACAGGTACAGTTTCAGTTGGTTGTTGTACTGGTGTTTCTTGGACAACAGGTTGAACTGGTTGTTCTGGTACAGTGTTAACTTCTGTTGTTGGTGCCTCAGATGTTTCAGCAACTGGTTCTGGTTGAACTACTGTTTGTTCTACTGGTGCAACAGGTTCAGTAGGAACTTCAGGTGTTTGAGGTTCTACTGGTAAATTATTATTTTCTATATTATTTTCATTCATATTAATCCTCCTAATGAATTACTCCACCCCATTCAACAGCAGTAAATCCTGTTCTATTGAATGATGTAAGTTTTTGTTCTTTTATATTTACTTTTTTATTTACCTTTTTAACATGCATAGCAATTCTTAACAATGAATCTGGTTTAGGTTCAATATTAATTGGACTATATTTATCTCTTTCTTCAGTTAATTCAAAATATATTAAGTTCTTTTCATTTTTCTCTAGTATTGGTAACCAATACATAATGAATTCATTTCTTTCTCTATCATTTAATCCTATATAAGATAATTTATTTTCTAAGAATTTAATAGCATCTTTACCTTCACAATAGAAACCTTCATCAAATGATATTTCATGGTTCTTTAATTCTTCCCAATATAATGCATAATAGTATTTACCATTCTTATCATATAAATCTCCATTAGGTTTAGCTAATACATTCCAACTATTATTATATTTAGGATATGTAGTTGTTAAATTACTAGGTTTATCAAATGTAACTTTAACATTTGTTTCTTCAGTAGGATATAAATATAATACTGGTTTTGCGTATCCGCCTATTCCAGAAGCTATCTTTCCTGATTCTTTAGTTGATGGATAATAGTAATATTCATAACCTAATCCATCTTCATCATCACCATTAATTTTAGGATTTTCTTTCTTAAATATTTTGATTAATTCAGCATCCTTTATTTCAACAACAATATAAATACCTTCTTTACCATTGTTATCTTTATCCCACCATCCAGAGATAGCTGTATGAACATAATAATCATTATTATTATAATTATCCATGAATGTTATATATTCATTTAAATCTTGATCAGTTAATATTAGCTTTGTACCTTTTACAATTACAGTATAACCTTTATCAACTAATAATAATTCATCTACATCATTTATACTTTTAACATCTTTAAAATTACCATCCATCTTAGTTACAGTTTTATTCTCATAAAAATAGAATGCATTATTTTCATTAGATCCCCATATAGATGGTTTTTGAAGTCTTATATCACCCTCATAATCATATATAGTATCTTTCTTATCAGTATAACCAATAATATAATCTTTATTATCTATAGTTACAGCGTTATAAGTTCTTGATTCAAATCTAGTATTTACTTTATTAGTTGTTACATCATATAATCCGTTTTTAACTGGTACGAAATTAGTGGCTCTTAAAAATAAATAACTATCATAGAATTCATCTGAATCCTTATCAATTATGCCTATTCCATCATTATAAATATCTTTATCAACATTTATACAAGCAACATATCCATTATTATTATAAATAAGTATAATTCTATCTTTAGATTTAGATCTATAGAAATCTATAACTTCCATACCATTTATATAATTAAATTTAGTTAATTTTTTCTTTAAATTACCATTACCATCATATATTTTTAACAATCCACCATCATTAATAACAGCTTCTTCTGTATCGCTTCCTACTACTTCACATTTATCTTTTGATGCACATGTAATAGTTCCTTTAACATTTGAACAATATTTATTTGTTTCTGAATAATAAACATTACCATTATCAACAGTACAATTATATAATTTCTTTCCATTTAATACTTGTGTTGTAGTTGTTTCTGTTGTTATTACTTCTTCAGTTGTTGTAGTTGATAATCTATCCCCCTCATTTGTTTTAGTTGAAGGTTTAACAAGTAAGAAAATAATAACAATAGCTATTATAGCAATTAACAATATCAAACCAATAATTGCTACTGCAACAATAATTACTATTAAGCCTATATTACTTTTCTTTTTTGGTTGTTCTTGTTCAACTGATTTTTCTTGAGTTTCTTCTTTAACCTCTTCAGTTATAGCTTCTTCTTTTTTCTTTGCCATACATAATCTCCTATCTTATATTAATTATAATACATAATAAAAAAAGAAAGTATAAATCAATCATACTTTCCTTTTTATGTTTACATATTACTTAGTCTCATAAAGATCTGTTCCAAAGTCATGTGATACCTTTAAAGGTACTTCTAGTTTAACTATGTTTTCCATGATATCCATAACTATATCTTTAATCTTATCTTCTTCCTCTTTAATACAATCAAATATTAATTCATCATGTATTTGTAATAACATATCTGATTTAATATTTTGTTTTTCAAACTCTTCATCTATTTTTACCATAGCCATCTTTAAGATATCTGCAGCTGAACCTTGAATTGGTGTGTTCATAGCCATACGTTTACCTGATTCTCTTACCATGAAATTAGATGATGATAATTCTTCAATATATCTCTTACGTTTATATAAAGTTTCAACAAAACCTGTCTCTTGAGCATTCTTAACAGTCATATCCATATATAATTTTACACCTGGGTATAATTCTAAATACTTCTTAATAAATGCATCTGCTTCTTTTCGAGATATACCTAAATCTTCACCTAATCCAAATCCAGATATACCATATACTATTCCAAATATAACTGCTTTAGCTGATCTTCTTTCATTCTTAGTTACATCTTTTATATCTTTACCATATATATTTGCAGCAACTGATGCATGTATATCTTCACCATCTATAAATGCTTTAATTAATTCTTTATCTTTAGATAAATGTGCAAGTACTCTTAACTCTATTTGAGAGTAATCGCATGATAAGAATTGATGATTAGATGGTAAGAATGCTTTTCTTATTAACTTACCTAATTCATCTCTTGTAGGTATATTTTGTAAGTTAGGATCAACCGATGATAATCTACCTGTTCTTGTTAATGTTTGTTTATATATAGTATGTATTTTACCATCGTCTTTAATATATTTAGCTAATCCTTCAAGATATGTACTATTTAATTTAGTTAACTTTCTATATTCTAATATCTTACTTATTATAGGATGTTCATTTATTAACTTTTGTAATACTTCTTCACCTGTTTGATAAGCACCTGTTTTAGTTTTCTTTGCACCTTTTAATTCTAGCTTTTCAAATAGTATTTCACCTAATTGTTTAGGAGATGAAATATTAAACTCTTGTCCTGCTAGTTCATATATTTCATTTTCAATCTTACTTATATCTTTCTTAATATTTTCAGATTGTTCATCTAATATATCTTTTGAACATTTAATACCTTTAATTTCCATCTTAGCTAATACTTTAGTTAATGGCATTTCTACTTTATCAAATAAATTAATAACATCTTGCACTCTCATATCATTTACATATTTATCATGAGAATCATATAAGTATCTAGCTTTTAATGTAACTATATCATCTATATCTTCTTTTGATTTAATTATTTCATTATATAAAGGTACTTCTATCTTATCTTGTTTCATCATTAATCCAAGATCATCTTTAATTGTTTTATTCAATAGATATGCTGCAATATTAGCATCATATATAGTATTTAAATCATATCTTTTTAATAATACTATATTCTTCTTTAAATCAAATGTATATTTAGGTACATTCTTTAAATAATCAAATACATCATTTATCATATTTTCTTCAACATACCATGAAGTAGTACCATCATATAATCCCATACCTAATATATTAGCATCATGATAGTTCTCATTATCACATTCAATATAATATGATACAGGATCTTTAGTATCTATATCTTTAACATCAGTTAATTTCTTAAATGAATGTTTAAATTCTACTTTATTTCTATCTTTAGGTTCTTTTATTAATGAATAAAATTCTAAGTCATAGAACATATCATCTAATTCATCTGTAGGTCCATTGTATTTAAAATCTTCAAACTTAAATGGTATAGGTACTTCTCTATAGATAGTAGCCATCTTCTTAGAGAAATATGCTAAATCTTTATTTTCTCTAATCTTCTCACCTAATTTACCTTTTATTTCATCTTGATGTTCATATACACCATCAAGATCTCCATAGTCTATTAACAGTTTAAGTGCAGTCTTTTCACCTACTCCAGGAACACCTGGAATATTATCAGATGAATCTCCCATTAAAGCTTTTAAATCTATAACTTTAATTGGATCAATTCCATACTCTTCTTTAAATGATTTAGGATCATATTTAATATAATCTTTAGGTCTTAATAACTTGATTGATACTTCATCACTTATTAATTGTAAATAGTCATGATCAGATGTAACTAATAATGCATCCCAATCAGCATCTTCATCAGCCCAACGACAAACAGTACCAACAATATCGTCAGCTTCATAATTATCTATTTCAAACCATTTAATACCCATCTTATCTAAAAGATCTCTTGCATATGGTAATTGTATCTTTAATTCATCAGGTGTTTTATTTCTACCTGCTTTATAATCTTTATATTCTTCATGTCTAAAAGATTTACCCTTATCAAAAGCAACTAACATATACTCTGGTTTTTCTTCATTAATAATCTTATTAATCATATTAGTAAAACCATATAAAGCATTTGTAACTAAACCTTTAGAGTTCTTCATTAAGTTACCTGTATAAGCTGTTGCAAAGTAAGCTCTAAACATTAGATTATTACCATCTATTAATACTATTTTCTTTTTCATAAGTATCACCTAATACTATTATATCAAATAAATAAAAAAAGATTAGTAAAAACTAATCTTATTCTATAGAACTAACTAACCATTTATCATTTGTTTTTTCAATAACTATCTTTCCTTCATGGTTTTCAAGTTCATGCATTTCATCTCCACCAGTTGTATATTTAACTGTTGCAGTAATCTTAGTTGCCTCAATTTCAATAGTATTAACTGTTAGATTATCATTTCCAATTGGGAATGAAGTATATGGAACACAGCAATAAACTACATCATCCTTAACTAAGAATTTCTTAGCAATTTCAGTTGTTAATGTTTCTGAATAATACTCACCAATATGTTTTTTTACTTCATCTAATGTTTTATAAGATTTAATTGGTTGATAAAAACCATTACAATTTCCTTCAGGTAAACCTAATGCTTCATATTCAGAACTTTCAATATCTAATTCTTTAGTGTCACCATAATAACAAATATTAAATAATAACATAGAATCATCTACATGTTTATTATATAAATCTAATACCAACTTTTTAGCTTCTTCTTCAGTTAATTTAGCAACTGTTGTAGTTGTTGTTTCTATTGTGGTTGTTGTATTTTCTTTTACAAACATCTTAAACACTGGATTATCTGTATTAAATACAAATAAGTAATAAGCAGCACCACATAATAAAGCTAAAATAATTATTATTACTATTAATGCTGGTAAAATGCTCTTTTTCTTCTTTGGTTGTTCATTAGTTTGAACAGGTTCTGTAGCAACAGGTTCTTGAGGAACAGCAGTTGGTTCTACAGGTGCTTCAGGAGCAGCTACTGGTTCAGGTTGAACTGGAGTCTCAGCTACTGGTTGTTCAAATGTAGTTGTCTCAGGAACTGGAGCTATAGGAGTTTCTTGAACAGGTTGTTCAACTGGTTGAGTTGTTTGTTCAGTTTCATTAATCATTTTTTCCTCTTTCATTCTTTATCCTCCTTTCTATTCTTTCTTTTTATCCTTAACTTTATATTCTCTAGTTTCCCAGAAATCAACAAAATCATCATCAGCATTTAAAGGATCATCTACTTCATCATCCTCTTCAATAACTTCTTCTTCTACTTTTTCTATGGCTTTAGTTTTCTCTAATTCTTCTTGTTCTCTTTTCTTTCTTTTTTCTTCTTTAACAAGCTTCTTTTGAGCTTTTTTTGAAATCTTTTCTTCTTTCTTATCTTCCTTAACTTCTTCTACTGGTTGATCTTCTTTTATTTCTTCAACAACTTCTTCTTTAACTGGTTCTTCATTTTTTACTTCTTCTTCATAATCATCAATTTGATCTATTACATCTTTTTTATTCTTCTTTTCTTTTTTAGATCCAGTAAATTTAGAAATAATTATTAATACTATAAGTAATACAACAACTATTGCTAATGCAATACCCCCTATTTTAAACATATTGTATTTCTTTAATAATTGTTCAATATTAGTTTTATCATAAGCAATAAATATTTCATTTACCTTATCATACATATAATATGATTCTTCACCTGTATAAACATTTACACCCTTAATAATAAATGAGTTAGAAGCACTTAAAGTACATCCTGTTATAACATGCCCTTTAATATTTACTTCTTTCTTAGTTAATCCTTTAATAACATCTATAGATTTAGGTAGGATTGTTATACTACCTGATGTTAATTCAAAATATTCATCAGTAATTTTATTATCATTATATACAAACAAACCTATATTACCATCTGCATCTTTTAATCCAATTAAAGTATAATTAATTGTTTCATTCTTTAATCCAGGTATTTCTTCACCATCATAATTAACAGTTGTTTCAACAAATGTATTTAATGATGGTAATAAATCTTTCTTTCTAACTAATGTATATGATTTATTATTAACATTAACAGTAATTGGATTTAATTCTTTTCTTGTAATGTTAATAACATATGTTTTACTATTACCTTTTTGAGCAGTAACTACTATATTAAACTTATTACCACCTTCAGTTAATTCTTTTTCACCAGCACCTGATACAGATGCAGTATTATCTTCTCTTATAGCTGATATATTAACCTTTTCTACATCATTTTCAACTTCTAATGAATATTCTAATGTATTCTTATCAAATGATGGAGATAAAGAATAATTATCAACAGTCAAATTCTTAAGATTATCATTAGCGGAATAAGATGCTTCTATTTCTGCTTGAGTTTTTAATACAATCTTTTTTGATCCATTTGAACATGAAAGCGATGATTCATCCCATCCATATGCATCAGTTGATGTAGTACTAATAGTTGTACTACCTGATTTTAATACTTTAAATGTATATCTATATTGTTTAGATTTTGTTCCAGATGATGTAGCATTTCCGGCTACATGTGTACCATTTGCACCATCTGGAGCAGATGATAATTGTAAATATGATTTATCATAGTTTAATGCTAATTCCCATCCACCTAATGCTTGAGAAGATGAAACAGTAACTGTAATAGATATATTGTTACCTACAACTCCTTGATTAGGTCCAGATACACTAAAGCTTGCACTTGCAGCATTAACTATAACCGGAAATAACATTAATCCTAGTATTAAACTAAATAATAACTTTTTAATTGTTTTCATAACAACCTCCTATAATTCCTTTAATCCTAATATATTCTTTTGAACTTGAAGTAAGTCTAATGCATTTACTTTTCCATCTCCTGATACATCAGCAGCTGCAGTATTAGCATTACCTAAACTCTTCTCACCTATAATACTTTTTTGGATTTGTAATAAGTCTAATGCATTTACTTTTCCATCTCCTGATGGATCTCCTTTAACAATAGCAGTAAATGTTGATTCACCAGTACTACTTATAACTCTTACGGTCATTCCTGTACCTATTAGACCATCATATATTCTATTATTATTTGAATATACTTCTACTGTTCCACCTTGAGATGATATTCTTCCAACAAAGTCATCTAATGATGTATTTTTTCCAACATTATTTATATAAGATCCATTTAATCCATATCCTGATGATACAACCATTGTTGATGGTGCTAGATTTGTATTAGCATTTGTTGTATCTCCTGTAGCTCCACCTGGGCTATTTTGAATATCAGCATTTAAATTAGCGTATACTGGTATAACAAAGTTAAATGGTAAGTTAAGTAAATTTAATTTACTATAAGCATTATATAATGTTGTACCTTCAGTAACAGGTGCTTGTACATTAGTCATGTATTGATGTGATGCAATACTATGATTATGATTTTTAGTTTCAGGATTGAAATTCCATTTATTAAAATACATTGTTTGTTGTCCTGCATTAACATAATTACGATATGTCCATTGTGCTCCACCAGTTACAGCTACTTGTCTTGCATCTGCTTGACTATAATTAGGTCCACCCCATCCTTGTTTATATGCATAAGCTAAAGCTTTTTGAGTGATACCATCACCATCAGATGCACCAATGTTATAGAAATTATAATAATTATCAACACTTGTACCCGATGTTTTAGAGAACCCGCTTCCAGTATATTTATATCCATATCTAGATGTGTAATTACCGGATAAAGCAGATTGTAATTGTCCTTTATAAGTTCCAGATGATAATAAACCAGAACCTAACTCTACTCTAATACGAGCAGCTAAGAATGTTGCTGATGCATTACTTGCTGGTGATGCATTAGCTATATAATTAGGTAAATCAGGTATGTGATTTACTAATGTATTATTTGATATTTGTCTAGCTAGTTGAGCATAATAAGGTTTAACGCTTTCATTTATATATGCTGATTCAAACATAAATATGTGTTTTTCATTTAAGAAGTTTAACGGATTCATATAATATGCATTAGCGGTTTGAGATGCACCAGTATAACCTGAGTCATATTTTTTACCACATGTTCCATCTTGATATTCTGCTTTTGATGATTGAGAAATAGATCCTCTACATTGTTCTAAAGCTACAGCTGATGCAAAATCATATCCAGTATATACTGCAGTAAATGTCCAATTAGGATGTTGAACTTTTAAAGTACATAATGAAGTCCAATAACTAACTGGGAATCCAGCATTCTTTAATTCAGCTTCACATTGAGTTTTTGCTTCTTCAGTTATTACAACAGTTTGTTCTGCCTTTATAACTGCATAAGTTGAACATATATAACCATTGTTACCTTGAAAATCTATATTAAACCAATAACCAGAATTACATCCACCTTCATCTTTAACTAAATCAGATTGTTTAAGTGTATATGTTTCACCTAATCCTCCAGTTTGTCCTATAGCACCATATTTAGTTCCTGGTCCACTTCTTACATTAACTTCTGTACCAGTCATTTCAATTGATTGAGCATTAACTATAAAAGGAATGCATAGTAAAAATAATAAGATATATAATAGCTTATTTTTATACATATACATCACCTACCTATTCATAGTTATACAATTTTATTATAGCAAATATACTATTCTCATTGAACGAGAGAAAAGGAAGTTTACAAGTTATTAACAAAAAAAAAAAGACAAGCTTATAACTTGTCTATTACTGCAGGATTCTTATTAATACATCTAACTAAATCAGGTGTATCATATTTATCTAATATATCATCAAATACATCAGGATTATTCATAAATCTCTTAGGATGTTCAGTGATACATTTAGCAGGTTCTGCTACATGTAAGTTTCTAATTGTATCATAGTTAGCTTTTACTACTTCAGGGAATGTACAGAATATATTATATTCCTTAGCATCTAAATTAGATTCAAGTGTTCTTGTTTCTTCATCACTTAATTCTAATACTTCTGATATATTTGTAGATTCCTTTTCAGTTATACAATCATATAATACTTTAATTATAGCATCTGTTTGTCCTGTAACTTTTTCTCTAAGTTTGTTTATATCTATTTGATCTAAATATTTAAATACATATCCTATTGTTGTAGATATACATCCAGATCTTTCTAATATATCTAATTCTTCATCTAATACTTCTGGAGACATTGTAATTAATATCTCTGGATTAGAATAAATATTCTTAGTATCTATAAAATGTTTATCTAATACATCAATTATTTTTAATCCTTTTTGAACGTCTAAATTATTCTTTAAAATATTTAAATCAGTTTCTTCAAACTTACTAGGATCTAATCCTAATTCATCAATCATGCCATTAATATCTACAGAACTACTATTTATATCAGCGAATGTTGACTTTATATCTTGTACATTATTGTTTGGTTCTTCTGGTGTAGATATATTAATATTCATTGTTTTTTCGAACTCTTCTGAATTAATTATTGGATTTTCTTGATAGTCTTCCTTCATAGGAACATTTACAGGAATATCTTCAAATTGATCGTTCATTGGAACATCTACAACTGAAGGTTGTTCTGGAGTTTGTTCAATAACATCCATTGGTTCTTCTATAGTTTCAACAGGTTGTTCTTCTACTACAGGGGCTTGTTCTACAATTTCCTCTTGTGGAGGTACTTGTACAGGTTCCATTTTACCAGTATTTTCTAATAACTCTTGAGCTTCAACTATAGCTGCATCTAAAGCTTGAGTCTTAGATAAGTCTTCTTCTTTGTTTTCTACTACTTCACTTACTTGTTCCTTAGTATTTAATATATCTTCTAATTCTTGTTCAGATAATTCTCTATCATTTGATGATATATGATCTATTTCATCAAATATTGTACCATCTATCACTTTATTAACATCTACATCAGCTATTTCATTATTTTCATCATCTAAAATAACTATATCTGATAATTTATCAGCATGTTCAATAGCTGTTATAGTCATGTCATCAATCTTTTTACTATAATATTTTAAAGCTACCATAGTATTATTTAATTCTGTTTCAAGATTCATCTTACTATCTTTTAACGCAGTTAATTCATCTTTAATACTTTGTGCTTCCTCAGAATAACGTCTAATTAAATCTTGTTGTTCAGCTATCTTAGTATTGTTTTCTATGATTTTTCCGTTGATTTCTTTATTACCTGCTTCAAGTAATTCAGTAAATCCAGCTGAATCAAATTTATCATGTAATTCTTGTAAATCACCTTTTAGTTTAGTTATATCTGCTTCAAGTTCAGATATGGTATTACTAGAAGTTTCAACATTAGTCTTACATGTATTAGCTGCTTCAACCTGTTGTTCAATTTCAACTTCAACAGTCTTTAATTTGTTTTCAAGCATTGTCTTTTGATTCTTTAATTCATCAACAACTGCTTGGATTTTACTGTTAACGATGTTAATTAATTCCTTCATATATACCATACCTTCTTATTCTATACAAAATTATAACAAATAACATTATTTATGTAAATAATATATTTACTATAATTAATTGACTTTTTTAACTAAATAATGTATATTACTTATTGCGTAGTTAGGCAGGCAAATCATTAATATATTAATGTGTTTAATTGAAATAACTTTAGTAACTACTGCCTAAGTGAAAAAGATATTAAACACCCTAATATTAAAATGATTACCTTTCTATGTAATTTAGAGAAAGGAGATATAAATATGGCAAGATATACTGGACCAGCTTTCAAGAAATCTAGAAGATATGGTTTTTCTACATTAGAAAATGGTAAAGACTTAGCTAAGAGACCTTATGCTCCAGGACAACATGGTGCATCAAGAAGAAGAAAAGCTTCTGAATATAAGATCCAATTAGACGAAAAACAAAAATTAAGATTTACTTATGGTATGAATGAAAAACAATTCCATAGATTATTTAATAAAGCTTCTAAAATGTCAGGTGTAACTGGTGAAAACTTCTTAAAGTTACTTGAATCTAGATTAGATAATATCGTGTTTAGAATGGGAATGAGTAATTCAAGAAGAGGTTCTAGACAATTAGTTAACCATGGACACATTTTAGTTAATGGAAAGAAAGTAGATATTCCTTCATATGAAGTTAAACCTGGAGATGTTATCTCAGTAAGAGAAAAATCTTTAGAACATCCAGCTATCAAAGATGCATTAGAAGCTAAGAGAAAAACTCCTGCTTATGTTGAATTTGATGCTAAGAAGTTATCAGGAACTTACTTAAGATATCCTGAAAGAAGCGAATTATCTAGCGAAATTAAAGAACACTTAATTGTTGAGTTCTACAACAGATAATAAGTAATATAAAAAGCACTAAATTATTAGTGCTTTTTTTGTGGTATTAATTCTTTAAATTCTTTAAGTTTTTCATCAGATAGATATGGGGAATATACTTCTTCGTCACCATACATAGTTACATTTTCAGGTCCATACTTAATTCCATTTTTAACTAAAGTAATAACATTTAATGTTTTTAAGCTTCTAACAATACTACTTGTTGATAATTCTGTTATTATATGTTCGAAATCATTTTTCTTAGGTGTATGTAAATAATATTCATATAGCTTATTATCCATCATCCATTCAAGATATGAACACATATCTTCAAGTAATTCTGTTTCTTTATTATTCTCTTTAATTGTATCTAATAAGAAATCAGCATTAAGTCTTAATAGTTTTAAATCATCTTCAGTAATAACAGTAAAATTATTAATCATCATATATATCATTACATAATGTGAAAATAATAATTCTCTTTCTTCTCTATTTAATCTTAAATAATAATTAATTTCATCTATCTGATTTGGTTGTCTATTTATAGTATTCATAAAAATCCCCTTCAACAGGTATATATAATACTACTTTATTATTAATTTAACAACTTTCTTTTTGCCTTTATGAAGTACAAATTCATCTTTAGTTACTTCAAATTTAGGATCAGTTATTTTTTCATCATCAATAGATACTCCACCTTGTTCAACTAATCTTCTACCTTCACTCTTTGATGGTATTAAGTCAGCTGCCATCATAATATCAAGAATATTTCTTGATTCAGGAGTTATAGGTGTTGCCTCTAAACCCTCAGTAGATCCACCAAATAATGCTTCAGATTTAATCTTAGCTTGATTAGCTTCTTCTTCACCATGTAAATCTTTAATAAATTCATATGCTAAAGTCTTTTGAGCTAATCTATCTTCTGGTTTTTCATTATGTTTTCTCATCACTTCATCAATTTCATCTTTATCTAAGAAAGTAAATACTTTTAAATAATCTTCTACTTTATCATCAGATGCATTAATTAAATATTGATAAATATCATATGCAGGAGTTTTATTTTTATCTAACCATAAAGCATTACCTTCACTCTTACCAAATTTATTACCATTTGAATCTAATATTAATGGCATAGTGAATGCATATGCTTCTTTTCCTAACATCTTACCTATTAATTCAACACCAGTTGTAATATTTCCCCATTGATCAGAACCTGCTGCTTGCATAATACAATTCTTTTCTTTATATAAATGAACGAAATCATATCCTTGTAATAATGTATAACTAAATTCCGCATAAGTTATACCTGTTTCAAGTCTTCTAGATATTATATCTTTATTAAGCATATAATTAACATTAATATATTTACCTACATCTCTTAAGAAATCAATAAATGTAAAATCCTTAATCCAATCATAATTATTAACAACTTCTACATTATTATCAAATAATCCTAATACTTGTTTCTTAATACCTTCAATGTTATTTTCAACTACACTCTTATCAATTATTTCTCTTTCTGCTGTAGGTCTAGGATCACCAATTAAACCTGTAGCTCCGCCTACAAGTAATATAGGATGATGTCCATACTTCATTAATCTTTTAGCAGTTAATAAAGATGAATAATGACCAATATGTAATGAATCAGCTGTAGGGTCTGTTCCCCAATAGAATGTCATATTTCCTTCATTTAATTTTTCTACAAAGTCTTCATTATTAGTCATATCTTTAATAAGACCTCTGTACATTAAATCTTCATAACATGTCATCTTTGTCATATGTATTCCTTCTTTCTAAAAAATAAAAGACCATGACATAGGAACGAAATCTTTCGTGGTACCATCCTACTTCATGATCTTAATCACCTTTAATCTTTAACGCTGATATGCGATTTGGCTCTCTGGGTCGTAAATCCATGTCATCACCAATTAACTAAATTATACCATTTAATCCTTTATTGTCAACCATTATTAATGGCATCAGCAGCTGTAACTACTATAGCCGAAATATCTTCATATTGTACTGATTCCATATTAGTATACTTAGTATTATATTCTGTATTATTAATAATATCATCAGCAATATCTAACGCATCATAATCATATCTATTTTCTGTTGCAATTATTTCAACATAGAATAAATCATCATTATTACCTTGTCTAAATGCATATAACCTATTATGTATTCCATAAGACGCTTCAACAACAATATATCTTGTTTCTCCAACCTTTGTTTCAACAATTGAATTAACAGTTATACTAATATTTTCTAAGCTCTTCTTTATAGATTCCTTAGCATTAGCAACATTATCATAATTACCTTTTATACTCTTTATAAATATTCTATATTCATCTGATTGACTATAAACAATAACTCCACCATTGTTTCTATCATAATCAAAGTCAGTTGGTATCTTATATATATAATTACCTACATATGTAACATTATTTTTACCATCAGATACATGTTTAACAGTAGCTTTCTTTGTTGTTCTAGTTGTTCCTGGTGTATATACTTGCTTACCAAATACTAAAGAACCAACAACGCCACCTATAAGTAAACAAATAATAGCAATTATTATTACAACCTTACGTGAGAATGTTTTACTAGTTAATATCTTTAATGAGAATTTCTTTTTCTCAGGAGGAACAACTTCACCTACTGTTTTACCCTCAGTAGTTATTTGCATAATATCCATGCCTTGAGTATCTTTTGCACCCTCTTTTACTTCTGGTAATTGAAAATTAATACCCGCTTCCTTTGGCATATTAACATTTTCGTCTTGAGGGATATCTTGAGTAGGATCATATGTTGATACATTGTCCTCTTTTGATATATCTTGAGTTCCACTAGTTAGGTTTTCTTGTTCTATTTCTAGTTTAGGTGCACTCATATCTTCAGTAACATTAAGAACTTCAACAGGTCCTTCATCTAAAATAGAAGCACTAGTATCAGGAGTTTGTTCCTCTTGATGTATTTGAGGCATCTCTATATTTTCATCTACAAGTTGAGTATTATTTTGTTCTACAGGTACAGGTGTATTATCTTTACCACATGAAGGACATACATAATTACCTTGTGTTAAATCATTACCACATTGTGAACACTTCATATGAATACACCCTTTCTATCTTATACATTTAATTATATATTAAATACAATATATATTCAATATTTCATATTAATTATTTATAATAAATCCAATATTATTGTACTTTTATATTATTTATAGTAAAATTACACTAGGAGTTGATGAAATGGAACCTAGTACAATTATTCAATATGTGGTAATACTTGTAGTATTAATTATAATATCACTTGTTATTATCAAACTAACTAAAAAAGACTTTGGTTTAGAAATCAATAAGTTAGTTAAATGCTTAGGTGGAAAAGACAATATCCTAGATACTGAAGTAAATATGTCAAGATTAAAAGTTACACTTAAAGATGTTTCAATAGTTGATAAAGAAGGCATTGTTAAACTTGGAGCTAAAGGTATTGTTGAAATTGATAATCAATTAAAAATAATATTTGGAAATGATTCAAGAACATTAAAAAGATATGTTGATGACTTAAAGAAATAGTAGTTAATTAAACTACTATTTTTTAGTATAAATAAAAAAGAATGATATAAATCATTCTTTTATTGATTGTCTGGATCTACTAATAATACACCAGGGGTTAATTGTTGAGTTACTTGAGTTGTAACTGCACCTTTTATACTATTGCCTGCTTTTGCAGTAGTTGTTGTTGTCTTTGTTGTAGTTGAACCAGATGAAGAATCTGAAACACATTTAGAGGCATCTAAAGGATGGAATATACATTTCGCACATTTTTCATATTCATCACTTACAAAGTTAAAGTAAACAAATGATGTAAACGCTGCATATATAATAGATGGAATAAAGAATATAAATATTCCTAATAATACTCTTATTCCAAATGTTTGTGCTTCCTTCTTTAGGGAATCTGTATTTCCTTGTGTTACTACTTTAGAAAAATCTATTGTTCCCCATATAATTACTAAGAAAGGTATAATTATTCTTGATACAATAACAAATATTCCTAATAATTTACTAGCTCTAATTGTTTCTGGTTGAGAGCAGAAGTTTTCACCAACTACACCATCTTTTTTAGAAAATGGGTCTTCATCACCTTCAGTATTTCTCCACCCCATATCCTTAGCTCTTTCATATGCACGATTTTGTTCATCAGTAACTCCTCCTGGAACACCATCTGTAGCAGCATTATACCCTGGTTTTTCACTTGCTATAGTTGTAGAAACAAGTAAAAATGCAGGTTTACTATCTGAACCAATATATTTTGTTTCGTAACCCGATTTATCATTTAATATAGTAAACATGTTTGTTCCATCCGTATTATAATAAACATAATAAGGACAACTTAAGTTATTTTTACTTGTAGTTAAAATATTTCCTGGGTCAGTAATCTCATTTTCTTTAAACTGATTATTAAAAGCTTGGGCTTCTAGTCCATCAATCTTATGGACTATAGCATATGCAGATTTAACTGAAGCATCTCTCTTTGATGGTCCCATTATCAATACTGCACTTGAATACCCATAACCTTTTTTTCTATACTCTTCAGGCAATGTATAAGTACATGTTCTATAATTGCCGGAACTACTTGTATCAACTGTAATACCTGTATAATGACCTCCTGGATTAATATCTGAACCAATATACTTATCATATTCGTATAAAGGTGCTCCCTCTTTAGCCTTATCAGTTTCTATACTCTCCGAAATAAGAATATGTGATTTATCTGGTTCCATTCTATCCTTAGCCCACATTTCAGCTTCTGAATATGTATAAGTGATTCTTACATTAAATCCATCTAATGGCCAACCACCTGCATCAACGGCAGCATAATAAGGACAACTTTCTTTATGACCTACGTATACGTCATAATTCCATCCTCCAGCAGTTTCCATATTTCCTCTATCGGTTGTACCATCTTCACTCTTTGAGTTAAATGTTGTAATAAATGCTGTAGGATCATCATTCCCACCTCTAATTTGTAAAACCATATAAGAATAACCCATTTCAGGACTATAATATCTATAATAACATCTCTTAGTACCATTATCTGGTTCATCTTCTTTAGCCCAAACAGTTGGTACCATAAAAATAGATAAAATCATTATTAATAGTAAGAATAATTTTTTCTTCATCTTTATCACCCTTTACTTATAATCATTATAACATACAAAATAAAGAAAAATGTTAAGTATTTATCTACTTAACATTGTGTTTATATATAATCTTTTATTTTATTAAACTCTTCTTCTGATAATATTTTTTCGATATTATCTTTATTTGCATTTAAGTTTAATAATTTTTCATATTCATATAATTTATCTTTTACTTCAATAATTGTCTTAGATACTGCATTCTTTGATACTTGATTATTCTCAGCTATTTCTTCCATTGTAAGATTTTCAAAATAATAATCTTCAAAATAACTTCTTTGTTTATCTGTTAATAAACACGAATAATAATCATATAATTCACTTAAATATAATACATCTTCCATATTAAATCATATCCTTAAATAAACCATATATATAATCTTCAATATCAAATGCAGATAAGTCATCTACACCTTCACCAAGTCCAATGAACTTAACAGGTATTTTAACTTCTTCTTTAATAGCTAATACTATACCACCTTTGGCAGTACCATCTAGTTTAGTTAATACTATACCAGTTATATTAGTTATTTCTTTAAATGATTTAGCTTGGCTAATTCCATTTTGACCAGTTGTTGCATCAATAATTAATAATGTTTCATGAGGTGCACCAGGAATAATTTTACCAATTACTCTGTTAATCTTATCTAACTCATTCATTAGATTAACTTTATTTTGAAGTCTTCCAGCTGTATCAATAAACACCATATCAACTTTTTCTTTTACAGCCATCTCTAAACCATCATATATAACTCCTGATGGATCTGTTTGTTCTTTACCATAGAATAAAGCACCCGTTCTATTTGCCCATTCTTCTAGTTGAGGAACAGCTCCTGCTCTAAATGTATCAGCACCTATAAGCATAACTTTCTTGCCTTGTTTATTAAATTTATTAGCAAGTTTACCTATAGTAGTAGTTTTACCTACACCATTTACTCCTACCATTAAAACAATTGTAGGACCTTCTTCAGCCATATTAATCTTGTCTGTTAATGATTCACCTTCAACATAGATTGAGAATAACTCATCAACAATAACTTCATTTAAGAATTCTGTATCAGTGATATTTTCATGTTTAACTCTTTTTCTTAGTCTATCTAAGAATTTCATTACAGTATTAACACCAATATCAGCTTTTATTAATATTTCTTCTAATTCATCAAAGTATTCATCATTAACCTTACCAAACTTTTTACCAAGTAATGATAAAGATGAAACAAATTCTTTTCTAGTTTTCTCTAAACCTTTATCATATGTTATAGTTTGTTTAACTTTTTCTTTCTTTTCCTTTTTAGAGAACCAGCTTTTCTTTTTAACTTCTTCAACTTGTTCTAAAACTTCTTCTTCAGTTACTTCTTGAATATTCTCATTATCATCAAAGTCAGATGGAACAAAATCATCTATACCGTCATCATCAATATCTAAATCAGGTTCATGCACTTCTTTTCCTTCGAAGTCACTTTCATTAAAGTCATCTATTCCATCATCATCGATGTCAAAATCTTTTTCAACTATTTCAGTAGGTTCTTCAAGTTCTTCCTTTAACTCTTCAATAGTTTCAACATTATATTCTTCTTTAACCTCTTCTATATCTTTTTCTTTCTTTTTAAACAAATTCTTTAAATTTTGAAAAAATCCCATATGTTATCCCCCTAACACTTTACGATAATAATCTTTTTGAATAACATTTTTAGATACTTGGAATTTAGTACTTACAATATTATTCATTTTTTGTACATATCCATCTTCAATAGTTACACCATCTTTAGGATAGAATTTCTTTTTAATATGATCATATCTACCTTTATCAGATATCCATGACTTATTATTGTATATTACTAGATCAGATGCATCTGAGAATACATCATGTCCCATTAACAATCTTGAATCATATTTAATATCAAACATATTTAATACTGTAGGTAAGATATCAATAGATCCAACATTCTTATCTACTTCTACACCTTTTAATTCTGAGTTATAAATAATTAAATTGTTTCTATATATATCAAATGATTCATCTTTAACAAAATCAGTATAAGATTTAATATCTTCATTTGTTAATCCATATGGATAATGGTCTGCAGATAAAACTATTACCGTATCATCTAGTTTACCATCAGCCTCTAAGTTATCCATCAATATTTTTAATGATCTATCTAAATCAATATTACATGCAATATAAGATTTAATAGCATCATTAGCTTTAACATCTTTAACTAAAGATTTATTCTTACGTGATATTGCATTTCCACCCCAACTATATTGTAAGTGTCCAGATATAGACATATAGTAAGCTACAAACTTATCAGAGTTTTGATAAATAGGATAAGATGCGTTAGCTACATCAATATCACTTGTAGGCCATGAATCTTTAATTCCTTGTAATGCATATTTATATCCAGTATGATATCTATCATATCCATAGTATTGTTCAAAACCTAAATTAGGATATGTTAATTGTCTCTTATAGTATGTGTAAGTCCAACCATGGAAAGCATATACATCATAATTATAATTTTTAAAACTATTACCAATAGTATATGGGAAATACACTCCTTGTGTAGATACCATAGAACATGTAGAAATACCAGGTAATAAAGATAATAAATTAACAAATTCACCATCAGATGTTGAACAATTATAAATTGGTTGATAGAAGTTTTTAAAATAAATTCCTTCATTAACTAATTTATATAATGTAGGTGTTAATTCTTTATCAACTGCAATTGGATAGAATGCTTCAGCAGTAATAAAGATTAAATTCTTATCCTTAAATACACCAGTCATTTCATTTTTGTTTGTAGGATTTTGTTGTGAGAAATAATTATGTAATGTTTTAACAGTTGGATCTGATTCATTATTAATTAATGTTTCAAAATCTATGTCAGTAACATTATATTCTTCTTTATTATCATCAGTTATTTCAATAACTGGTTCATCACTTATATCTAATTCTATTTGTTCTTCAAATCCTGCTTTAGTCTTAAAGAAATCAACTCCAACAGTAGTTATTAAACCAATAGAATTTGTTGTTTCCATAATATCATTTTTATTTCTTAATAATTTGTATAATGAATTAGTTTCATAAGATTTATACATTACAGAGGATGCTGTTAATGCAAGTGCTGAGAACAATAATATAAACCCATGTTTAAAATTAACTCTTTTGAAAGAAAACTTTCTTGTTATTATTATCATTATTATTAATGAACAAGCCATAGCTAGTATTACATACCAATTCTTAACAATATGTTCAAATATTGAATCATAATATTCAGCTACCTGTCCACCATATGATAATGCAGTATAACTAAATATAGTTTTATAGAATGAGTAATAAACTACTTCAGCTCCAAATACAAATACTAGTCCTATCCATGAAATATAAGTAAGTATTCTATTAACAATTGGATGTATTAAATTAGTTATCATAGTAAATAGAATACTAATTGGTAATGTAAATACCGCTAAATATAATACATTTATATCTAGCCCTTCAAATATGACACATTTATACACTATTTCTAAGAAAAGAATAAACAAGTAATTCAAGATAAAAAGTCTGTCAGTATTATTCTTCACATAAATCCCTCTTTTACTATGAATATTATAATATATATAAGAAAAAAAATAAACGACTAACGTTTATTTTATACTAATAAATTAATCTTCAAATGATGTATCTTTAGCAAATAAGCAACCACAGTAATTTTGTCTATAAAGATTGTATTTTTCACTTAGTTCAACACTTCTTTTATAGCCATCTTTTTTCTTAAAATCAGATAATAAATATTTGACTCCAATTTCTTTTTCAATAGATAAACCTATTTGATTAATTATTTGACTATTCTTATAAGGTGATACAGTTAATGTAGTACAGAAATAATCATAGCCTTTTTCTTTCGCTAAATTAGCTGTGTATTTTAATCTTATTCCATAACATACATGACATCTAGCTCCACCTTCTGGTTCTTCCTCTAGTCCTTTGGTTAAGTCTCTGAATACTTCATTATCATATGGTACATCTAAATAAGGTATACCTAATTCATTTAATAAGCCTATTTGAACTCGTTTTCTTTTTTCATATTCTTCATTTGGTTCTATATTAGGATTATAGTAAATAACAGTTATATTAAAATATTCTCTTAACCTCTCAATAACAGCTGATGAACAAGGTCCACAGCATGAATGTAATAAAATTGTTTTCTTTTCACCATTAAATGATGAAACCTCTTCCATCATTAAACGATCATAATTGATTTTATCCATTATTTTCACTTCCATTTACTACTACTTCTTTACCCTTAGCTTTTTTGTAGATTATTTTGCCTAACTTACCATCAAAGAAGAAAGTACCTGGTTCAGTTATTCTATTATTCGCAATAACATTTAGATATTCATTTAACCAATCACAATTCTTAGCATTAACATATACTTGATTTGAATCACTCATAGAAAGCAAGAATCTATTATTATCTAAGATTACATTACTAGAGTTATATGGTGTATAAGTTATTTCACTTATCATATATAATACACCTCTATCAACCTTTGATAGACTATCAGCTAACATTGTTAACGATTCAGTTGGCGTATTGTTTAATAACATTGGTAATGAACCAAATGATTCATTATAAGGTATTTGATCACCATTTTTAAGTATTACATTATTACTAGATTTAATAACCATAATTGGTGTATTTTCTTCTACTTCTATTTTAATTGTAAAATTCCATCTATAAGATACTTTAGCAGATAATATTAAAGGATCATCTTCAAGTTTATCTTTTAATTCACCTGCATTTATAGATATATATGATGGATAATCTTGTAAATCAAGCATCCTTATTATATCTATTTCTTTGTAATAATCAATACCACTTATCTCATAATGATGTACTTTTTCATTATAAATAAATATACCAAGTGATACTACAATATAAATCATAAGTAAGAATACAATTATTCTAGGTATATTTAGAATTTTAACTTTTCTTTTACTCATGATTTCACTTCCTTTTATTTTTCCACTAATTCTTTAATTGCATTATAAATTATGTTACCTGAATCAGGTACAGATAACTTTAATGCATTTTCTTTATATTCTTTATATTTCTTATTATCAGATAATATCTTATCTATAGTTTTCTTCAATGTTTCTTCAGTTACATTAGATTGTTCAATTAATTCACCAGCTTTATGTTCTTTTATTGATAAAGCATTGTAATATTGATGATTATTTGCAACATAAGGTGAAGGAATAAAGATAGATGGTAAACCTAATGCTGTTATTTCAGCAATAGATGATGCACCTGCTCTAGATACAATTAAATCAACATCCTTCATTAACCCTGATAAATTATCCACAAATGGTTCTAAATAAACATTAGATGATAATTCTTCATTTTTTAAATCATCATAATAGTTTTTACCAGTTATATATAAAACTTCATAATCCTCATTTTCACAATTCTTTAAGAATGGTAAGAATAATTCATTCATAACTGATGATCCTAAAGAACCATTTACAAATAATACACACTTTTTATTTTTGTGTAATCCGAATTTAGTTCTAGGTATTGTTTCATTATCTAATGCTTTAGTACCAGTTGGATTACCAGTATAAATAGCATTATCACCAAAATATTTAAGCGAATCTTTAAACGATACACCAACAAGGTCAGCTTTTTTAGCTACCCATTTATTTGATTTACCAGGTATACTATTTTGTTCATGAATAAATGTTTTTATACCTAAACTTTGAGCTGCTTTAATAACAGGGAAAGTAACATATCCTCCTACTCCTATTACTATATCTGGTTTAAACTCTTTCATTATTTTTTTACATTTACTTATTGCTTTAGGTATAAGATATAAATCCTTTATATCATTGCCTATGTTGGATTTTGTTAATCCATATATTTCTATTGCTTCATATCTTATATTATGCATAGGCACTATATCTTTTTCCATACGATTATGTGTACCAATATATAAGATTTCTGAATCAAATTCTTTTTCCATTATTTTTCTGGCTATAGCTAAAGCTGGATATATATGTCCTCCGGTTCCACCTGCTGAAATTATAACTCTCATAATATTCCACCTCTAATAATATTATAATATATATTAACATACTGAATTAAATAAAAAAAAGAAAGTTTACACTTTCTATTTTTTATTAATTATTAGGATTAAATAATTAGTTAATCCAGTAATTATAGGTATCAATAATGCAAGTGTTTGAAAATGAACTATTCCATTTTGTCTTAACACTGTTAAGATACCACAGGCAATTATTTCAATAATAACAGCAACCACTAAACCTATCTTAGATTTCTTTAAATATAGTATATAATTAACTAATTCATACACTAAAATAATAGCCATAGTTATTAATAATAACCAGAACACTGAATGATAGTAATTATTAATAGCAGTAGTAATATCTTTACTTGGTACTACTACTTCACCAGCTTCAGCTATTTTAGTTTCAACAATAAATGCTGTATATGCTACTGTTCTTGAAACTATAGTAGTTAAATAACAAAAGAAACCTAACATACTAGTTATTAATCCTGTTATTTTTAATAATGTAACTGTTTTTTTCATCCCTTTTCACTCCTTTCTATTTATCTAAATAAAATGCATAATACTCGTCATATGTTAATCCAGACTCCATAACCTTTGTCGCTAGATCAACACCTAAATATCTATAATGCCATGATTCATAATTATAACCAGTTATACTTTCATAACCTTTAGGATATCTTAGAATAAAACCATATTTATAAGAATTTTCACTTAACCACTTAAAAGCATTTGATGTATCAAATGTTTTAGCATCTGAGTTTTCTTTAGCATATATATCTAATGCTAAACCTGTTTGATGTTCACTCCATCCAGGTCTAGCTGCTATAGAATCTGCATACTTTTCACCTTTATAAGTTTTATAATAATTATATTCTTTTTCCTGTTCTTTTTTAGATCTATACCCTGACAATGCAAGTAAGTAAATGCCCTCTTCGTGAGCAGCTTCCCACATAGTTAAATATGCAGCATGTGCTTCACTTCTTAATTCTATTTTAGTATTAGCATCACCAAATCTATATTTCCATTCAATCGATTCTAAGTCATCTGGTGCATAATCACCTAATTGATAATGTTTATTTGCAATCATACCATATCCCTTAGATTCATCACTAACTCTATCAGATTCATATGGATTTTCATTAGCATGCGAATTAACAATACCAATAAGTTTGTCATAATCATATCCTTCTGTACCATGATATTTAAAGAAATCTTTTTCTTTAGTTATTACATATTCCATATATTGATCTAATTTAGAATATATAAAATATGGTCTTCCAATAAAGCAAGGATAGAATTCATTATAACCACGACTAATTAAATCTTTTTGTTCCTCATCAGTTAACTTATTTAAAATAGTTTTTATTTCTTGTTCAGTATACTTTTCCTTATCAGAATTACCTCTTATCTGAGATAATTTATATTCATTAGTTTCCTTATACTGATAATCTTTATAATAATTATAGCCAACAATAGCACCTATTACTATTAATACATCTATAAATATTAATATCTTAATCCAAGTCTTAAATTTATATACCTTTCGTTTAGCCATATAATCATCTCTAATTTAATTATAAAATAAATGCAAAATAAAAAGAACACTAATAAAGTGTTCTTTACAAGTATTCTAGTTAATAGAATCTTTTAATTTAGAACCAGCTTTGAATGAAACAACATTCTTTGCAGGAATCTTCATAGGTTGTTTAGTTAATGGGTTGATACCTTCTCTAGCAGCTCTCTTCTTAGCAGCGAAAGTTCCGAAACCAACTAATGCAACCTTTCCATCTTTCTTTAATCCTTTTTGAATACCAGCTAATACAGCATCTAATACTCTACCAGCTTCTGCTTTTGAAACACCAGCTTCAGCAGCAACAAATTCTACTAATTCAGTTTTTGACATAATTTTTACCTCCCAGTAATAATATTTTCTTGTAGGTATATGTTAGTAGCACATGTACCTTACAACTAAAATATATCAATTATATCCCATAAAATCAATAAAAAAATACCAAAATAATGTTACTTTTTGGTATTTTTACTAGTTTTTTATTGTTATTTAATAATCGATTTACTTATTTATTTCAAAATAAGTAAATGAATTAAATCCAGGCTTATTCTTTAAATCCTCATCAGGTATAGTAATTTTTAAAATTGACTTACCTGTTCCTGGTGCTTCAACATGATAAATCCATGTACGAGCATTAGGTGCAGGACCAACATAAGTGATTGTTGCACCTGTATCATTACGTGTAGCAAAATTATCTAATTGGATGTTTGTTTGATCAAAATCCTTTTTAGTTAATCTATCATATGTTATTTGAATATCAAATGAATTACCATTTGGTGTTATTTCTCTTGCTACTTGATATTCTCCACCTTCATTTATTTTAACTCTAATATAATCATATACAACATATACCTTAGTTGCTTGTTTCTTACCGTTCTTAATTACATAACATGTAGTTTCACCAACTTGATTACCTTTTAATTCCATCTTATAAGGTTTAGCTATTTTTTCATCAGTACATTGATATGTTATATCCGAAGTATTTAATCCATATGGATATGTAGACAACTCAGGAGCAAAATTTTTCCCTTTAGCTATAAAATAATAATCATATTTAAACTTAACTGTACCGTTTGATGGATTCATTACATTAATAACAGCTGTTATTGTAATAGAATCATACTTAGCTGTTATTGTAGCTTGTCCATTTAAATTAGATGTAACTACTTTAAATGAATTAGCATATGGTTTTATATTAACTAATTGTTCATTACTAGATGTGAATTGAACACTTCTTAAACTAACTTTATCAAGTTTTAATAGATCTCTAACATCTACATCAGCATTTGTTGAAAAATCAAACGAATCACTTATAAAGTTCATACTACAACCATTACAAAGTTTAATTGTTGTAGTTTCAGTTTGTTTAGTTGTTACGGTTGTTAAGTCTTCAACTACATCTTCTACTTTCTTTTTAATATCTAAACCAAAAAGAAGTATATATCCTGCTATGGCTAAAACAGTAAATATTAAAACAATAGGAAATGAATTAACAGTACCATCTTTATTTTTAAAAGCCATATTATCACCTACTTATTCTCTTTTATATATTTCATGAAATTATAACATGATTCAGATAAATCCTTATCATTTAAATAATCATCAACTGTTTTATGAGTCAATTCTACACATCTTTCAGGTTCCATATTAACAAGTTCTCCACTTAATATTCTACCTTTATAGCATAAAACGACCCAATCAATCATTTCATTTGTATGATTATCTATATGTTGAGTATGTTGAGCACATATAAACTCATCTATAGCATACTCCGCTTTATCTCCAACCTCTTCATATAATTCTCTCATTAAGGCATCTCTGAAATTGCCATCAGTATTATCAACAGATCCACCAATAGCTTCAAGTTTACCTATCTCATCACGAGCTTTTTCTCCTCTTCTATGTAATACTATAAGACCATCTTGATCATATAACATACATACTACACATACCTTCATTTTATGTATTTCAGGTATATATAATACTTTTTCAATTAGCTCATCTATATTTTTAACTTCTTCTGTAAATAACATATTATTTTCTCTTCCTTACACTTACTTTATATACAAATGCATTCTTATCATATATAACAGCAAATATTGTTTCTTTATGTTTGATTATATTTATACAATCAATTGGCACTTTATATTCCCTAGAATATTTAACTAAATCATCCATACTATCAACAAATAATACTTCTTTATAAGTTAAATCTGGTATAAAGTCTATTTCAATTATATCTTTCTTATATTTGTGTTTAATTGTTTCAAGTTCATAATCATTCATATATTCGCTTGGAGATATTCTATCAATTAAATATGCAATACATAATAAGTAAAGTATAACTGATCCTAAGAATTCTAAACAAACAATTAAGTATGTATAATTATTACCTGCTGTTTCATTTGAATATTCTTTATAATTTCTTTCATTATTAGGAGATTTAAATATACTATTACCTGTAGTTATAGGTATATCTATTTCTATTGTTTTACTATTTGATATGAACTTGTTAACTTCTTTATTATAAATATGATATACAACTACCATTTCATACTTAATATCTGCTTCATTCATAGTAGATATATCATTGTTGGCATCAATTAAAGCTTTTAAATCTATATTTTGAAGATGATTTATATTTATAACATTCTTACCTTCGATTTTATACTTAAATTCATCAGACTTATAAAGTACTTTCTTTTCCTCTTGAGTATCCATTACAACGCCTCTGATGTAATATGTATACTCACCAGTTACTGATTTATCAAAATTTAAATTATAATTAAAAAATAAATCTATTTTACTTACATTGTTAATATTATATTTCTCATCTTGTTTTGAATAATAATATTTATGATCTACAGTCTCAATATTATATGTAATAGATGATTTTTCATTAACTAATAACTCTGTCTTATATGTATTACTCTTTCTGATATTATCAAAATAGAAATAATAATATAATGAAATATTAGCTAATACTATTAAAACAATAATAAATAAAATATATACTATTCTTCTTTTTTTCATAGTATCACACAACCCTTTATTATGCTTGATTATAATTTAATAAAACATTTACCTTTAATTCTTTATACTTATTTAATAATGATTTTTCTTCCTTAGTTAAATTATCTTTAACAATATATTTAATCTTAGCTGAATCATATTTATTTGATCCAATATCATTTTCCAAAGTTACTTCAACAGTTAATATGCTTTTTAATTCATCAGGTATATCAGTTATGACTTTTTCTGATAATACCGCATCATAGTCACTTGTATTATAAACATCAAAAGAAACTTCATATTCACTTATGAATTCACTTAAATCAATTAAATATGTCATATTAGTTTTATCATATCCTATTACTTCTATATTATTTGTATTTATATTATCTATATCAACATTAAAGATTTTATTTGTTTTTGCAGGTACTGAAAAAGAAATATTAGCAGATACTAAACCTATAGCTGTTAATAAAATTGCAAATACCAATAAAAAAGGATATAGTTTCTTTTTGATTTTCATATTATCACACCTTATACCATAATTATAATAAATATAAGGTTTTTAGTAAATAAAAAAGAGAGTATTTTTACTCTCTTACTTTATCACTTAAGAAATTAACATATTTTAAGTAATCATTAGTATATCTACATAAACTTGAAGTACAATCTATTATTCCTGGTTCTACTTGTTCGTTATATTCACTCTTATAATCAGTATCATATATATAAGTTTTTTGATAACTACTATCTACTCTTTTCTCATATACTTCTTTATAGCCTTTATAATAAAATGTTAATGTGAATACATCATCCTTGTATACAATCTTATACTCACCATATGATTTTGAATATACATTACCATTCTTATTAAAACCATAATTTAATAATACATCTGGATTATAAGTTTTCTTTTGACTTAATGCAACTGTATTACGAACTACAGTTTCGCTTACAGATTTAGGTGTATGTATAATTTCTTCTCTTTCATCTGACACATAATAATCTGCAGGGTTAATATTAACTTTCTTATTAACTGTAGTAGTTAATGAAATAATACTTATAAATATAATTAATAGAATTACACAAGATAATACAACTATTAATATATTCTTGCCAGTATTAGATAATAAATTATCTTCTTCATCAACAATTTTCTTTTCTTTATATTCTACTTCAGTTACTTTATCCTTACGATATTCACCATTAGTTATTTCTCTTTTTGTAACATGAAATATCTTAGCTAACTTATCAATAGTAGCTGAATCTTCTGGGAATTTTATACCTGTTTCCCAAACAGTGATATCACTTGGTTCAACATCTAATATTTCAGCTAAATCTCTTTCAGACATATGATTAGATGTACGTAATAGTTTTAAGAATGAACCTTTTTTAATATTTTCTCTGTCCATATTAATCAACCATCCCCGTTTATTCAACTGGTATTTCCCTTTCGTTGTAGCTATATTATACTAAATTTTACGTAAATAAGCAAATAATAAGAAAAAAGATATAGTAATAACTATATCTTAAAATCATCTTCAAGTGAGAAATCAACATTCTCATTTATCCATTCTTTACGAGGTTCAACTGAATCACCCATTAAAACAGATACTCTCTTTTCAGCAAGTAATGCATCATTTATATTAACTTTAATTAAGTTTCTTGTTTTAGGATCCATAGTAGTTACTCTTAATGGTTCAGGATTCATCTCACCTAAACCTTTGTATCTTTGTACAGTATAATTAGATTTACCTTGTACATATTCCTTATAATCTTCATTTGTATAGAAGTAATGGAATTCTTTACTAGGTAATGTAACCTTAAATAAAGGAGGCATTGCTATATAAAGGTGTCCTTCTTCAATTAAAGGTTTCATAAATCTATAGAAGAATGTTAATAATAAACATTGAATATGACATCCATCATCATCGGCATCGGTCATGATTATAACTTTATCATAGTTGATATCTTTACAATCAAATTCAGAACCAACACCTCCACCTATACAATGTATAAGTGTATTTAATTCTTCATTCTTGTATGCATCAGCTAAAGATGCTTTCTCAGTATTAAGTACTTTACCTCTTAAAGGTAATACACCTTGATACTTTCTATCTCTTGCTTGTTTAGCTGAACCACCGGCAGAAGTACCCTCGACAATGAATAATTCATTAATCTTAGAGTTTCTTGCTTGAGGTGGAGTTAATTTATCTGATAAGCTTGCTTGATCTTTCTTCTTAGTTTTACCAAGTCTTGCTTCATCTCTTGCTTTTCTTGCAGCTTCTCTTGCAACACGAGAACCCATCATCTTTTCCATTACTTTAGTTGCTTCAGCTTTATGTTCTTGTAAATAGAACTTTAAGTTATCATAAACGATATCTTCAACAACTTTCTTAGCTTCAGGTGTTCCAAGTTTACCTTTTGTTTGACCTTCAAATTGTAATAATTCTTCAGGTATTTGTAAGTTAATAATTGCTGTTAATCCTTCTCTTGTATCTGATCCTTCAAAGTTAGAATCTTTTTGTTTTAATATTCCATTATCTCTTGCATATTCATTAAATAACTTAGTTATTGCAGTCTTAAAACCAACTTCATGAGATCCACCATCTGGAGTTTTAACATTATTAACAAATGATTCTATTGTTTCATTATAAGTGTCTGTATATTGTAAGGCTATATCAACATTAATTCCACCTTTATTACCAGATACACTCATAATATTTGATATTTCTTTTTTATCTTCATTAATATATCTTACGAAAGCAGATAATCCATCTTCATAATGATAAACTTCTTTATTTATTTCATCATCAGTTCTATCTTCTATCTCAACAGTTAATCTAGGAAGTAAGAAAGCACTTTCTTGCATTCTTTCACATAGAGTAGTAAAACTAAACTTACAATTCTTAAATATATTATAGTTAGGCATGAATGTAACTATAGTACCTGTATGTTTAGCAGTACCTACAGTTTTAAGTGGTTTATCTACTTCTCCACCATTTTTAAACTTGATTTCAGATATCTTACCATCTGTGTAGATTATTACATCCATCCAATCAGATAATGCATTAACAACTGATGCACCTACACCATGTAATCCACCAGACACTTTATAGTTACCTTCTTCAAACTTTCCACCAGCATGAAGAATAGTATAAACTACTTCAGGTGTTGATTTACCAGATGCATGTTTACCAATTGGTACACCACGTCCATTATCGGCAACAGTTAAAGAACCATCTTTATTCATGATGATTTTAATAGTATTACCATATCCATTAATAATCTCATCAATACCATTATCGATGATTTCCCAAGCTAAATGATGTAAACCTTTTTTATCTGTAGATCCAATATACATACCTGGTCTTTTACGAACTGCTTCAAGACCTTCAAGTATCTTAATTGAACTAGCATCATATTTTTTAGTTGCTGCCATATGCCTCACCTTACTAAAATATATCAAATATACGGGCGTTTTACAATTGAAATCGTAATATTATTGTAAAATAAAAGAACCTTAACAGGTTCTATTTAACATCTTTTATCATTCTAGATAAATTAATAAATTCAAAAGCTGAAGGCATAGTAAATACTTGATTACCATCTTCATCATAAGTAATCTTTAAGAATCCAACTTTATTATCATTTCTTAATAATACTTGAAATATATTATTATTATAATTTACTTTATATGTTCTTCTAAATAAATACATACAAACCAAACCCCTTTAATTGGTTGTATATTATATATTTATATAAGAAGTTTGTCAAAAAAGAAAAAAGCGATATAATCGCTTATCTTACTAATGATTCTTGCAATTTCTTTAATACATTTAAGAATTCTTCTTCTTTTTCGTAATTCATCATAGTATATCTAGATGTCTTATTAGATACAAATTCTTTCTTGTCATCTATTTCTTTATCTACTTCAATCTTTCTAACACTTATATCCTCTTCTTCATGAACATAATTGTTATCATAATTGATTTTACTCATATTCATTTTATTAACTAATTCTTCATATGAAATAATAGCATTATCTTCTTGTTCTTGTTCATATGATGTTAATCTAACATTAACAGGTTTATAATTCTCACTTATATTTTTTGTAATTGCTTCTAAATCGAATCTTTCTTGTTTTTTCATGCTGTTCTCCTTTTTATTCAAATATAGTAAAAGAGCGCATACTATTAATATAAGAATTAATAATATAATAATTGATAATAAATCTGATCCCATATAACCACTTTATTTCTTTTTTTACGCTCTATTATAATTTATTTTGCTATCATTGTAAATATAACAACTACATAACCAAACAGATTATTTAACGTATGTATTCCCATGCATAAATAAATATTATTATATCTTTTATAAATATAAGCTAAACATAAGCCCATAGTTATATATGAAAGACTATTAACTGTCTCACTCATTGAAATATTTTTTATAACATCTATCAAATTACCGCTGACTAATTGTAAAGATAAAAGTATTATTATAAATGTACCTATACAAACGATAATTGTTGATATTATTTTTCTCTTCTTAGTTAACTTAGATATTACTATTAAATTAATAAATACCGCAGCTAATAATAAGATAATTATTAAATATTGAAATTTTAACACATGTATAAGCCCAAATAATAAACCACTTATTAATACAAATAGCCAATCATTTGTAACTACTTTTCTAATTGATCCCCTAAATATTAATTCTTCCATAAATGGTGCAAACACACACACTGATACAAACATTCCTATTGGATGTAGTTTTATTATTTGTTCTATCATAGCCTGATTATTTGCTTCAGGATTCAAATGGAATAAAGCCGATATTAGAGAACAAACAATTGCTACTCCAATCTTAACTACCATAAATATTAGGAATATTATAATTAGTTTTAATATGAATGACAGAATCTTACTTAATACTGTGTCACCATCAAAAGTGTTTTTAAATAACACTTTATAGTTTAATGCTATTGCAAAAATAATAAATACCAAATCACATATTATGTTTACCCAATACACATGTTCTAAATTACTTTGTACTAATTGAATATGTAATATATATTTAGCAACAAATGATAAAACATATACAAAGAATATATAAACCATAAATGTGCTTAATGTAGACGCTAACTTTTTCATACAAAATACCTCAACACAAATGTGCCTAATCCAACATATAAAATATATGAAATATATACCATCCATATATTCTGAGCTGTTTTATGAATATATGTAATCAATGCCATGATTAATGCAGGTACTACTGTTAACCAAAAAGCATTTTCAATAGATGTATGTAGATTTAAAGCATATATTAATCCGTATAACAATCCAGCTATTAAAGCAGCTCCTATAGGAGATTTAATTACATTTGATACTCCTAAAGGGAATATAGAAATAACTATAAATGGAATTAAAATTACATTTATAATTACTGATAATATAGTATTAATAGATACTGCTTGATCAAAATAATTAATAAAGCCATATCCACCTACAACATGGAAAGTACCAATTAATCTATGTAATAAGAAATTAACAAAAACTAATAATACTGCAGTACCAACCGCAAATATACCACTTACCAATAAAGACTTAACAAATTTATTCTTTGATGAATGTATTTGAGGTCTATAAATAAGATATATGAATAAACATATAACAAGATATTTAACAAAACTAGCAATCATATATAAATCACCAGTAAAATGAATACCTATCTTACCTAATAACCAAAACAAATAATTATCTATTAGGAAATATAATACAACACTAAGTATTAATTGTATTACCCCTTTTATTCCATTACTTTTCATGTAACCACCATAATAACATTATAAACGCATTACATATTGTTTACAATTTATATTTGTAAAATAAATGTTTATTGACATGTATTTTTACAATAAATAAAACCGAGTATACACTACTCAGTTTTGATAAAATTATTCAACATCACTAGCAATTCCTTAGTCTCTGGAGTTTTGTTACCTAGGCCTTGGAATGCATGATAACCATTTTTAGATATTACCAGTTTACATGGTACATCATTTTCTAAGCACTTATTGTAAAGTACATACGACTCTGTAAATAATGATTCATTATTATCCACACTTATAAAACATTTAGGAATATATTTGTTAACAAATAATAATGGGCTAGCTAAATAATCTTTCTTTTTATATTTACCTAATACCATCTTACTCATTGGTTTCTTACAATCTAAACTAACAACCACATCTTCTATTTCATTAACAGGTTTATATGTTCCTGTCATATCCAACAATGGACTATTTAAGAATAAGCATTTAGGTTTCTTCTTTTTTTCTTTAATTATCTTTTCAACCATACCTAAAGCTAAACATCCTCCAGCAGAACATCCACCTATTATAAAATTAGATGTTGGATATTTAATAGTTAATAAATCATATATACTACTTAATACTTTATGCATCTCTTGTATATCGTTTTCTGGTGCTCTTGGATAATCTATAGAACAAACACACAATCCTGTTGTATCAGCTAATGCATATGTATAATTTCTACATTGAGCAGCTGATCCAATAACAAATCCTCCACCATGAATATATATTATGATATCATCGCCATATTTTTTCTTTGGTGTTATAAACTCAAATCTGATTTTTCCTTTTTCATATGTTCTTAAATGGAAACCTGCAGGTGGTTTAAGTATCTTAAAAGCACCATCAAGAATCTTTCTTGTTTTAACCCAATTAATCTTATCCATATTACCATCAAAAGGAAATTTAGATGAAATCATATTTTGTTGTTTCTTATGCTTCATCAACTTTTTAGATTTTAACTCAAATACCTCAATCATATTAACCTCTTGTTATTTCTTCAATAGCTTTAATTAATCCTAATTTACCATATGTATAAGTTAATGAACCTTGTTGATACGCAATATAAGGTGGTCTTATAGGACCATCACAAGATAATTCAATAGAAGATCCTTGTGTAAAACATCCAGCAGCCATAATTACTTGATCATCATATCCAGGCATATCCCATGGAAGTGGTAAAGCATTTGAATCTACTGGAGATCCTTTTTGAATTCCTTGTACATATTTAATTAACATATCAGAATTGTTAAAAATAATATTTTGAACTATATCAGGTCTAGCTTCATTATACTTAGGAGAAACATCATAACCCAATTCTTCTAATACACATGCTGTTAACGTTGCAACTTTTAAAGATGAAGCAACAACAGATGGTGCTAGAAATAATCCTTGATAGAATTGTTTATTAATACCTAATGATGGACCTACTTCTTTACCTTCTCCTGGTAATGTTAAACTTTCACCTACTAGTTCAATTAAATCTTTTCTACCAACTACATAAGCGCCATTTGGAGCAATTCCACCACCTAAGTTTTTTATAAGTGAACCTACACATATATCACATCCTACTTCAATAGGATTCTTTTCTTCTGTAAATTCACAATAACAATTATCAACCATAATAATTATATCTTTATTGATACTTTTAATTAACTTAGCTACTTTTTCTATTTTATCTATAGTAATTGATTTTCTTGTAGAATATCCTTTACTTCTTTGTATCTCAATTACTTTTACTTTATTATTATTTAAATAATCTTCTATTTTAGAATAATCAAAATCATCATCAACAAGATCAATTTCATCATATTTAATACCAAACGATTTTAATGATGAATTATTATCTTTTATACCTATTACTTCATGAAGTGTATCATAAGGAGTTCCACTTATAGATAATAATAAATCAGTTGGTCTTAAAAGAGCGAAGAAAGTTTTAGCTAAAGCATGTGAACCAGATATAAATTGATTTCTTACAATTGCATCTTCTGCATTAAATATATCTTTATATATTAATTCTAAGGTATCTCTACCTAAATCACTATAACCATATCCAGTTGTACCATTAAAACACCCTTCAGACACATTATTCTTTTGAAAGGCATCCAAGACTTTATTAGAATATAAAAACTCTAAAGAATCAATTCTATCAAATTCTTCACTACACTTTTCTTCTGCTTTATTGATTAATTCAACAATTTCTTTTCTTTCCATAACTGGTCATCCCTTTTCTAGAACATATTATACAATAAAAAAGTATCATTGTCATATGATACTCTTAATGTGCTAAAAAGCTAAAATATAATATTACTATTATTCCTAATGCAATTCTATACCATCCGAATATTTGGAAGTCATGTTTTCTTACATATTTCAAGAAACTATGAATTACAATCATACTTACAATAAATGCAACTCCACATCCAACACCCAAAATAATTAATTCAGTTGATGTGAAGACTAAACCTACATTCTTAATATATTTTAATAATTTTATTAATGAAGCTCCAGCCATAACTGGAATTGCTAATATAAATGTAAATTCAGCTATAGTTGGTCTATCAAATCCACTTGCAAGTCCACCAATGATTGTTGATCCAGATCTTGATGTACCAGGTATAAGTGAGAACACTTGGAAAATACCTACAGATAATGCTTGTTTAAATGATATATCTTTTAATTCCTTTGTAGTTTTCTTTCCAAATTTTGTTTTCTCCATTACTATAAAGATAATACCATACACTATTAACGCAATAGCTACAACAATTGGTGTATGCATCTTTTCTTCAAAGAAATCATCAAATAATACACCAAGAACACCAGCAGGAATACATCCAACTATCATTAATCCCCATAATCTAAAAGTTTCTTTAGTTTCAGCTTTTGTTTTGCCAAATCCCCATGGCCATATTTTTTTCCATAACACAATTACTATAGCAAGTATTGCTCCTAATTGAATAACAACTTCAAAGAATTCATAGAATTCAGGAGTAACATTTAAATGTATTAAATTATTAAGTATTATCATATGTCCTGTCGATGATACTGGTAACCATTCAGTTACACCTTCAACAATACCAAATATAATAGCCTTTATTATTTCTTTAACTAATTCACTCATAATATCACCTATCTAAAAGCTTTATAAAGAACACTGTTCATATTATTTGCATCATATTCTTCAGCTGTCTTTAAAGCATTCTTTTTAATCTTTTCTATATCTTTATTATCTAAAGAAATTACTTTTTCAATTACATTAACTAAATCATTATAATCATCTTGTTTAAACACATATGCATTCTTTTTATTATCAACATAAGACATAGGTCCTTTAGCATCAGATGAAACAACTAATGTCTCACATGCCATTGCTTCAAGGCCAACCAATCCTAAAGATTCACTCTTACGTCTAGTTGGGAATACAAATATATCTAAAGCATTATATAGATAAGGTATTTCTTCTCTTTCAAATGAATCTAAAATAACTATTCTATCTTGTAATTTATATTTTTTTATTAATTGATCTAGTATATTCTTTTCAGATCCAAATCCAGCAATAATAAACTTATACTTATTATATTTCTTATCTTGTGCTAACACATTCATTGCTTCTATAAATGTATCATACCCTTTATCCTTTTCAAGTCTAGATATATAACCTATATAATTAGTTTTCTTATCTAATTTAAAATGTTCCTTTGCTTCATTTTTATCAATGTTATGGAATAATTCTAAATCAATTCCACCTGATGGATAAATAGTTACATCTGTTTTCTTAACACCATACTCTTTAATGACAACATCAGCATAGTATTTTGATGGAACAATAACTTGATTTGCTTTCTTTAAATACTTATGTGCTATTCTAACATTCTTTTCATCTTTCTTTGTATCAGCAACAATATCATTACCATGTACATTAATTACATATTTAGTTTTACCAGTAAATGGTTTAGCTAAAAATGCACCTAATGATGAATGAGATACAAAATGAATATATACAAAATCATAACTAACAAACATTAATCTTAATAATGATGCTCCATGTAAATACATATAAGCAAATAATTTTGAGATAATATTATTATGCTTTCCTATTGTTATCTTATCAACATCATACTTTTCACTTAATGCATCATATGTGTTTTCAACAAATATTCCATACCCTTGATTTTTTTTACTTGGATACATATTAGATATTAATAGTATTCTCTTCTTTTCATCTTTTTGTCTAGTAAGCATAAATAACGATGCTATAAATGTATACACCAAATAATTAGTAAATATATTACCTTGGAATAAGCCAGCAAAGAACATCATAGCTAATAATAGTTTATAAAGTCCTTTTATCTTAGCTCTATATAATATTGCACCTAAGAATCCTAAATAAATGATAAATGATACAACACCTAGAGTTAATAAGATATCAACTAAATCAATATTAACTTTATTATAATCATTTGAGAATATTAATCTATATCTATCTCTTCTATTCATTAAAGTGTTTAATTCAACTCTAGATCCTTTAATTTTGAAATTAAAGAATACTCTATCAAAATTATCAAATTTAATTGGTTGATCTTCTTCTTTAAAAGAGAACATCTTTTGAGTTCTATATTCTTGATATTTTGGAATAACAGGTAAAATAATAACTGCAGCTGATGAGAATGTAGCAATTATTAATGCTATATGAGGTTTTTTCTTAAAATAGAAAAATAAACAATAAGCCACATATACTATTGATGCTGCATATACAGTTTTAGTTCCAACAAAAATAACTGTCATAACTGAAACAAATACAAAAATCAATTTCATTATTATATTATTAGTCTTATAAATATAATTTAATGCCAATGGCATTAATAATGCAATCATAGGACTAATTATATTATTACCATAGAATATACCAACAAAGTTTAATCTAGAAGTTGGTAAATTAATCTTAGCAAAGAAACATACAGTTAATATAGTTGCTAAGAATAAATAAATATATGCTAAGAATTTTCTGTTAAAATATTTATTATCATAATTAGTAAAGAATAATATCATAATAGGAAAATATAAAATAGTTAAAATATTAACAATATTAGGAATAGTATTCATATAGTTGAATACTGTAGAAATAATAGCTAATATCATAAATATCAAATAACCTATTAATAGTTTTCTCTTAACATTATTCATGAATAAATAAATGTATATTAGTATAAAGAATATTGATGTTAATACAAAACCTAATGGAGAAAAATCAACTTGAATTTTAATACCAAAAGATATAAATAAATAAACAATTGGTATAAATATAAAATATACTAGTATAAAATTATCTATAAACTTTTTCATCTATCATCACTTCTATTATTATTATAACAAAAATATAATTATAATAAATAAAAAAGTATGAATGTTTTCATACTTTTATTGATTTTTAATTTCTTTTTTCTTAAATACTAGAATTATACCAATTATTAATGCAATTATTGTAACAACATCAACACCTATAGCTTTTGGTAAAGTTAAACTCTCAGAGAATGACATACCACCATATAAGAATTCTGATATATCCCAAGTAAATATTGGTAAATATGATAATGGTTTAAACTTATCAATCATTCCACTAAACATACTAGGAATAAATGTTAAAATAAATCCTAATACTACAGCTAAAGCAGTATTACCAATAAGAGCAGATATTAATACTGTAAATAATGTTAAGATTAATAATTCAGGTAAAATACCTATTAATTTCATTAATGAAGCAGTTATTGTATTCATAGTAAATACTTGATGTGTATGATAATTATATTCTACAATTGGTTGAGTTAAAGAACTAAACGAATTTGTAGTTACACCAGCAACAACACCTTCAACAATTGCTAAGAATAAAATAAAACCAAATACAACAATTAAAGTAGCAATTGTTTTACTAATTATTATTTTACTTCTAGTATATGGTCTAACTAATAATTGTTTAATAGTGCCTTTTGAGTATTCTTCTGCTACTATTTGACCAGCAATCATTACTATACAAACTGTAATAAATAATGATACAGAACCAAATATACCAACAAATGATGATTGAGCACTTATAGCTTTATAATCACTCTTAATCATATTATTATCAATTCTATATTGATACTTAGCAACTTGAGCTTGAGCCATCTCAAATGAATACTTTTCATTATGATTCATTAATTTAGTATCTTTCTTGTTAGAAGCATCATATGATGCATATGCAGTTAAATAACTATCTAACTCTTGAGATGCATCAGTATAAGCTAAAGGAATATCATTATTAAGTCTATATTCATATACCCTTTTCATTTCTTTAGCAGTATCATCAGTTAATCCGATTTCATCTAAATTCTTCATTTGCTCTAATTGTTCATTGATATATGCTTTCCAATCAAAATTATCTAATTTAGATATTAATTCATTCTTTTCTTCTTCTAATTCTTTTGCTTTTTCTTCATTCTTTTCAACATATTTAGCATTGTAATAATTTGTAATTACATCACTTATTTTATTATCTAAGAAATATTGAGCAGGTCCATTAGGGTCTAATTTCTTTTCCTTAGAAATATCATATGCATCTATAATAGGTTGCATTGTAACATATGCTTGTACATTTGTAGCATTACTTAAATCTAAGTCTTTTAACTCTTGTCTATAAGTTTCAATAAATAAAGCATTTACAGAGTTGTTATTAACTTTAGTTATTAAAAATCCTGATAATGCAGTTATTATAAAAGCAATAATAGCTAAAATATATATTAGTTTTTTATGAAAAATCTTATATAATTCATTATAAATTAACTTAATCAATTTCATTACCTCCTGCCTTATTTAAGAATGCATCTTCTAGAGATAATTCTTCATTAACAACTTGATAAATCTTTTTACCATTCTTAATTATCTTTTCAAGATATTCAGTAATCTCTTCTTTTTCAACTTGTAATTCTAAACTGTCTTTATCTATGATCTTACATACATTACCTAATACTTCAGCTAAACCTTCTGTAGAATCAACTTCAAGTTTATATGTTGTATTCTTAAGTTTCTTGAATTCTTTAACCTCTGATGAAGATAATATTTTACCATTCTTTATAATACATACATTTGTAACAAAATTATCTAACTCAGCTAAGTTATGTGATGATATTAAAATAGCCATGTCTTCTTCTTTAGCTAACTTAATAAGTAAATCTCTTATTTCTTTAATTCCTTCAGGATCAAGTCCATTAGTAGGTTCATCTAGTATTAATACATTAGGTTTATGTATTAAAGCAGCAGCTATACCTAATCTTTGTCTCATACCTAAAGAATATTTAGATACTTTATCATCTATTCTCTTTTGTAAACCAACTAGTTTTACAATTTTATTTATTTCTTCTTTAGTTATTCCTTTATATAAGTTAGCAATTAATTGTAAGTTTTGTCTTCCTGATAAATACATATATAAATCAGGACTCTCAACTATTGCTCCAACTCTTTTAATAGCCCCTTCAAAATCTGTTTTGATATCACATCCATTTATGATAACATCACCAGAATCAATCGATTGTAAGCCTAACATTAATTTAATTGTTGTTGTTTTACCAGCACCATTAGGCCCGATGAAACCTAATATTTCACCAGAATCAATTGAAAAGCTTACATTATGTAATATTTGTTTATTACCAAAACTTTTGTTAATCTTTTTTACTTCAATTATTTTTCCCATATTATTTCCTTTCTAATTTATCTTTGATAAATACCATTCTTGATTATAATTATTAGGTGTATCACAATAATTACACTTTTCACTTGTAACATCTATAGATGCTCCACAATTGTGGCAATTAATTGTATGAATTTTTCCATCATCTGTCTTTATGACTGGTTTATTATTTTTCTTAAAAGTAGTTTTTAATCTATTCACTTTAGTTTTAATTTTTCCTTTTTCATACATTACTTCTCTAACAATTATATCCATTGATAAGTATAAATTTGATGCATCTTCTACCAATTTAAAATTATAGTAATCAATCACATCATAATCTATGATATCACCTTTAGATTCAACATAGTAGTATTTGTCCAATTCATAATGTAAATTATTATAAAATGTTACATATGAGATTTGTCTTTCATCTAAGTCTTTCCATACCTTTTCATCATTCTTATTTATCTTATCTTTTTTAAGTTTAATTGGTAATAATACTATTAAGCTATCAACCATATAGAACGCAAAGAATAATATTAAAGCAGATACTAAACCAATACCTACAGTTTTACCAACATCATATATATTATAAGTTCTTCCTGTATTATAGAAATAGAAGAATGCTATGATGATTGATATTATTACTGCAGTTATTAAAGCATATAAAATATACTTCTTATTAACTATAGCTAAGTCATATGTAGTTTTACTTCCCATATCTTTATTCTTATAATCAAGATTTAAATGTGATCCACAGAAAGGACATGACTCAATCTTTTCAGTAACATGAGTAATCATTCTACAGTTAGGACAATCAAAATCAGTTCCTATATCTTCACTGTTGATATATGAATATTCAATACGAGGATCAAATCCATATAACTTCTTAGATAGTTTATTGTTAACAAAATAATCTTTTTCAACCCTTATTCCTTTAGTTAATTCATCATTTCTACTATTATTAGAATTTTTTTCAACTATCTTATCACCATCAGAATAAAGTGTTTTAATATTAATCTTATAATCACTTAATTTCTTTTCGTGATTTCTTTCACTTATTAAGCTCATTGTATCACCCTAGTTATTA
>JAFXXB010000006.1 GCA_017542465.1 Bacilli bacterium
ATCCTATTTGCTCCCCACGCTTTCGTCCCTGACCGTCAGTGATGGCCCAGCAAGTCGCCTTCGCCACCGGTGTTCCTTCTAATATCTACGCATTCTGCCGCTACACTAGAAATTCCACTTGCCTCTACCACACTCTAGCCTATCAGTTTAAGAAACGAACCGGAGTTGAGCTCCGGGCTTTAATTTCTTACTTAATAAACCGGCTGCGGACGCTTTACGCCCAATAAATCCGGATAACGCTCGCCTCCTACGTATTACCGCGACTGCTGGCACGTAGTTAGTCGAGGCTTTCTTGAATGGTACCATCAAGTAAAACCCATTTCCTGATTTTACAATTTTTTCCAAACAACAGAACTTTACAATCCATAGGACCGTCATCGTTCACGCGGCATTGCTCGTTCAGGGTTTCCCCCATTGACGAATATTCCTAACTGCTGTCTCCCGTAGTAGTCTGGGCCGTGTATCAGTCCCAGTGTGGCCGATCAACCTCTCAGTTCAGCTATGCATCGTCGACTTGGTAGGCCATTACCCCACCAACTATCTAATGCACCGCAGGCCCATCTCATAGCGCAGCTTTAAAGGCTACTTTAATCCGTAGATAACATCCGGTATTAACGTTCGTTTCCAAACGGTATCCCAGTCTATGAGGCAGGTAACCCACGTGTTACTCACCCGTTTGCCACTCGTTGGAGAATCCACGTCAGAAGAAGTCCGCCATCTGTGCAAGCACTTCAGGTTTCGATCAACGTCAGTGGGCCAACTCGTACGACTTGCATGGCTTAGGCATGCCGCCAGCGGTCATCCTTAGCCAGGATCAAACTCTCAATAAAAATTAAAATTATTTCATAGTTTGAATCTGCTACTCAAAAATTGACTTATTTTACTCAGTTTTCAAAGATCATTTGCAGCGTTTTTACACGCGTGCATATGTAATATACCATTTAAAAACATCAAAGTCAACAACTTTTTACGTTTTTTTTGACAAATATTTAAATTATGTATATCACAGTGCCTTTTCCCTTAAACACAAGTGTTATTGTACCAGTTATTTAACACTTTGTCAAATTATTTTTTGACATATTTTTTAAATTACATTTTACAATACTTTTTCACTTCTTTTTGTAAGCACAATGTAGAGTATATAATAATAAATCATAGTTGTCAACAAAAAGATTAATAAATATAAAAAAACTACTAGAATTAGTTTAAATCCTCGTAGTTTTCATATTCTTTTTTATATTTTTCAATTAACTCTGGATCAAATGGTCCCTTGTTTTCTTTCTTTAATTGTATTAATTCTTGTAAAGATGCATTAACTATTTTATCTATATCATCTGAATAATGCATTATCTTTTTATGATAGTTATATTCATTTCTATCTAATATTTTAAATCCACCATCTGGGAATACTCTTAAGTCTAAATCATAATCAATATATTTAATAGTATTATCATCAATTAGATATGGCGTTGCAATATTACAATAATAGAATAAACCTTGTTTCTTTAATTGAGCTAATACGTTATACCATTTATCCTTATAGAAGAATATTATAGCTGGTTCTTTAGTTTTATGTTTAGTTCCATCATTTTCTGTTATTGTAGTTCTATTATCACCACATACTATATAATCATCTTTAATATCTAATACTGTTATTTTATCTGAGACTGTATTTATCTTTCCATTATTTTTATAACAATGTAGTTCTAAATTATCTCCTATTTTTATATTATCCATATTTATTCTTCTCTCTGCAAACAATATTATATATAAATAAAGAATATTAATCAATCGTTAATATTCTTATATATTTTCTCTATTTCTTCTTCATCTAATGCAGATGATGAAATAATAAAGCCATCTACACAATTAAGTTTCTTTAATTCATCTATATTATCTGATGATACTCCACCACCATATATTATTGAATGATTCATATGTCTTTCAATTAACCAATCTTTTATCTTAACCATTACTTTATTAATATGATCATAATCAATATTAAGATCAGTTGAACCAATTAACCATGTAGGTTCAAAAGCTATAATAATATATTTAAGATAATTAGGTATAGCTTCTAGTTGGTTTTCTATCTCTTTTAACTCTTTATCGTTCATGTATTCTTCTTCACTTTGAGATATACAATATATAGGTACCATATCATTATCCATAACATTTTGGATTTTCATTCTAAAGTCTTCTAACTTTTCATCAAAGTATTCTTTTCTTTCTGAATGACCTACCAAACAATATTTAACTCCTAAAGACTTTAATCCTTTAGCACATACTTCACCAGTATATGATCCCTTAGAGTACTTAGATACATCTTGAGCACCTAAAGAATAAGATTTACCTTCTCTATTAAAGAATAATAGATATGGATATTGAGGCATAACTATTACATTCTTATTATGTATTAATCTTTCATAATCTATAATATTATTCTTTGTTAAATTCATTTTTAGATTTAACACTAAAATCATATAACCACTTCTATTCTTCAAAACATTTTAACTTTTTATCTGCAATATATTCAAGAGTTGCTCCTCCACCTGTAGATAAATAATTAAATGCATCTTGATATCCTAGTGTATTAATAGATGCTACTGCATCTCCTCCACCAGCTATCTTGATATTATTACATCTTCTTAATATATTAAATAGTTCAATAGTACCTTTATTATATCTTTCATCTTCATATAATCCTATTGTACCATTTATAAATACTGTTTCTGATTCATCTAATATATCTCTATATACTTGTAATGTTTTAGGCCCAAGGTCATATATAGCACCCTCAGTTACACTCTTACTATCTATAGTAGATATATTATCATTATTATTAACTACTACATCTATAGGTAATACTATCTTAAATGAATATTCATTTAATATATCTTTTACTTCATCTATATAATCAGCAGAATATAATGATTCACCTATTTCATAACCTGAAGCTTTAAGGAAAGTATTAGCTATACCTCCACCTACAAGTAAATTATCACATTCATTTAGTAAAGATTTAATTAATTGAACCTTATCATCTACTTTAGCTCCACCCATGATAACTGTAAATGGTCTTTTAATATTATTAACTATAGGATCTAATCCATCTAATTCTTCTTTAATTAAATAACCATATCCAGACTCTAAATATTTAGATATACCATTATTGGATGCATGACATCTATGAGTTGTTCCAAATGCATCATTAATAAATACCTCACCAAGTGATGCCCAATATTTAGCTAATTCTTCATCATTACCTGATTCTTTCTTACCATCTAAATCTTCATACCTAGTATTTTCCATCATTACTATATTGTTATTATTAAAAGCATCTTCTAACTCTTTACCTCTAGTAGCAGTTACAAATACTATTGGTTTCCCTAATAATTCACATAACCCAGCACATACAATCTTTAAACTATTATTTGCTTTATCTTCTTCAGTTTTAATCTTACCTAAATGAGACATAATTAATACCTTACAATTATGATCTAATAAATAATTAATAGTCTTTAAAGATTTAGATATCTTTGTATCATCTAATATTTGATTATCTTTAATAGTTACATTTAAATCTAATCTTAATATCACTTTCTTATTATCAACATTTATATCTTCTATAAACTTCATACTATCATCTCTATTATAAGTATAAAGTAAAAAAAACAGAAATACAATTAAAGTACTTCTGTTTTCTTAAGCAAGTCACTTGCAGTGATTTTATTGTCTTGTTTATTATAATGTTTCATAGCTGTGTTTACAAGACCAACCCAATGTGGGCTTGCTACCTTATTTCCATTATTATCAATACCTGGACAATATCTATATCCTATTCCGTTAATGGTATTAACCCCCTTACCAAAATATGATCTGGATAATAGTCTTATATACGATAATACACCAATTTCTATATTATCATAGTGGATTAATCCACCTCTACTCATTCCACCATAAATGTTACCGGCTTTTAACATGCCTTTAACTTTATAGTATCCTGATTCTGCAGCACCTATACTTAATGCTATATTAACGTCTACATCAGTATATATAGTACAATAATAACGAATTAAATTTTCTACATAAGATGCTTTACCAGTATAAGCAACCCTTCTAGTTTTTTTCTTTTTAGGGTTCTTATCAATATATTTATTGATATATTCGACCAACCCATACTTAACATTCTTGTAGTTATTTAACTCACCTTTAGCATTTAATATATATCCTACATTGTTTTCATTAAATCCATATGTTTCATAATTCAATTCATATTGTTTATGTAGATCGTCGATAAAGTCTTCATAGTTAATTGAATATGTATAACATAAGAACTTAATGTCGTCCAAATAAGTAGTAATGTAATCATCAAGATCCGTTCTTCTCTCAACAATTACTTCCTCTTTAGGTCCAGCCTCAACCTCATTTTGATTAGCTAATGCTAATAATAAAGAATTACTATAATCTTTATTTACGAGGGGTATCACCTCAGAGCTTAAACTTGAATAAGTTGAAGCACTTGCAGAGTTCCCTCCAGCGTTAGCATACATAATCATTACAAATACAAATACTAATACTAATATTGCACATGCAATGATATTACCTACACGTAAACGTGAGGTCTTTTTTGTTTCCATTTCTGGTCCTCCTCATTCAGGTCGAACGACTATATAATATCATTTTTAGGTCAAAAAATCAAATATTTTTTCATTTAAAAAGGTGGCAAACAACGTTTCCACCTAGGTTTAAAGCTTAATTTGTTTTAATACTTTTGTATTGAATTCATCAGTATAACTTACTATTTCTGAGGGTACTTTTAAAGTAACTCCTTTAAGATATTTAGGATCACTAGATACTATATCGTAATCTAAATCTTTTGTTCCTAATATCTTTGTAATTATATCAAAGTTTTTCTCATAGTTAAATATATGAGTCCAATAAGAAGAACTTCCATATACTTCCTTAGCTAAATCTTTAAGACTTATATATCCATTAAACTTGTAATTAAAGTAGTCACCTTCTACTTCTTCTCTATCATCTTCCATAAAAAGAGTTTCTGATGAAATAATTTTATCAAAATCATCATCTAATATTATTCCTCTTTCTTCTCTTATTCTATCCATATCATAGTAATGTTCATTAAATGTATCTGCTTCTAGTTTATCAACATTACCTATTCCTTTTTTATTACTTACATTTAATAATACTTCATCTAATACATCAATATTAGATTTAATTCTATTCTCCATCTCAGATAATCTATTAATTTCTCTATTTAATTGATTTATATCAATTTCATTAGTAACAGAATTATCCTTTATTATATCTTTTATATCTTCAATATCATATTCTTCGATATATTGAGGAGTAAGTATTTTATTCTTATCTATTAGTTTTAATAATTTACCTTTATTTCTTCTATATCTATCTAATAGTTCTACAGTTTCATTGTATTTAAGATCAAACTTAGCTTTTTGAGTTTTAATCCATTCAATATTAACTACACCATTAATATTAAGAACATCTAAGAATGTATTCATTTTATCTTCTAACGTTTTCTTATTAATTGATAACATAATACACACCTACCATTCTAATATAAGTATATCATATAAATAGTCTCTTAGATTAAAGCATGAAAAAACTAGGTGTAAACCTAGTTAAATTCAAATGGCGCCCAATGTAGGACTCGAACCTACGACCTAGCGGTTAACAGCCGCGCGCTCTACCAACTGAGCTAATTGGGCAAAATAAAAAATGGAGCGGGTGATGAGAATCGAACTCACGTAATCAGCTTGGAAGGCTGGAAGTCTACCATTGACCTACACCCGCATCAAGTTGACAAATAAAATTATACCATAATAATTAATATTTGCAACTATTTTTAAGAAAATTATTTAAATTATTCCTTTATTAAGGATAATTGAACCTTTTGTTTATCTAAATCTACAGATACAACATAACATGTTACTATATCTCCTACATTAACTATATCATTAGGATTCTTAACAAATGACTTACTCATTTTAGATATATGACATAAACCATCATCATGCAATCCTATATCTATGAACGCTCCAAATGATGCAACATTACGAACAGTTCCTTGTAATTCCATACCAACTTTTAAATCTTCTATATGTAATACATCAGACTTAAGTATTGGTGCTTCTAATTCATCACGTGGGTCTAATCCAGGGTTCTTTAGTTCTTTAATAATATCAGTTAAAGTATATGTATCTGTTCCTAACTTATCTGCTTCTTTAGTTATATCTACTTTATCCAATGCTTCTTTAAACTCATTAGAATTAATATCTTTAATATCTAGATTAATGTCTTTTAATAAGTTATTAGTAATATCATATGACTCAGGGTGAATTCCTGTTTTATCTAATGGATTAGTTCCATCTAATATTCTTAAAAAACCAATACATTGTTCATATGTTTTATCAGATATTCCTTTAATCTTTTTAATCTCATCTCTTGATGTTATTTTATTATTTTCTTTATAATCATATATTTTATCAATACTAGTCTTATTTAAGCCTGAAACATACTTTAAAATTGATTTAGAGGCAGTATTAACATTTACTCCTACTTCATTAACAACTTTACTAGTTGTGAAGTCTAAAGCTTCTCCTAAGTTCTTTTGATTAACATCATATTGGTATTCACCTACACCTATAGATTTAGGATCTATTTTAACTAATTCTGATAAAGGATCTTGTAATCTTCTACCAATAGATACAGCTGATCTTTTTTCAACTTCAAGGTTAGGAAATTCTTCAATAGCTAACTTAGATGCAGAATAAATAGATGCACCTGCTTCAGATGTAATAATATACTTACAATCTAAATTATATTCCTTAATCATTTCAGCACAGAACTTTTCTGATTCTCTTGATGCTGTACCATTTCCTATAGATATAATATCTACATGATATTTATCTATTAAGTTTTTAACTATCTCTTTATCTTTTTTAATTCTTTCATCACTGTTACCATTTAAAAATGGTTTAATAACTGTTGAATCTAAATACTTACCATTTTGATCAACTACGGCTAACTTACATCCATTAACATAACCAGGATCAAAACCTAATACAACCATACCTTTAATTGGTCTAGTTAATAATAAATGTTCTAGATTAACTGAGAATGTATCTATAGCTTTAGTTTCAGCATCTTCAGTTAATTCAGATCTAATCTCTCTTTCAATAGATGGAAGTATTAATCTCTTTAATGAATCTTTAATAGACGCTTTAATTAAATCACATACAAATGATTCTTTATTCTTAATTATCTTTTCTTCTAAATAAGCTTGAATAGCATCTTCATCCATATCTATAC
>JAFXXB010000007.1 GCA_017542465.1 Bacilli bacterium
TAGCGATTTATTATCAAATAATATTTGATCTGTGTAACCAATAGGAATATTGTTTCTATATATTAATGTTGTTCCTGATGATAAATCTGCTTCATATCTTATATCATTATTTTCTATATCAAAGCATTCTTTATATATTCTTTTTTCATCAATTGGCTTTTGATGATCAGCGGCCGAATATTTATTATCATATATTCTACTAGTATCAATTCCCGTTTGTACATCGTATTTATCCACCAATGACATTTCTTCTTTTGGTTTTGATAGAGGTTTTACAAAACCTGCTGTAGATCCATAGTATTTATCAGGTGCATAATCATCTAATACAGCATATGGATTACTCTTTTTATACTCTTCATTAGCACGTTCTCTACCTTGTTGTACTCTTTCATGAATTTGTTCTTTGTGTTTTGCATAAATTTTAGCCCCTATAGCAGCATTACTATAATATCCACCATATTTATATTCGCTTGGCACATCATTAGTAATACCTTGTGCTACATCAATACCATCTTGTAATATATTTGATATATTATTAAAATCTCCCGCACAATTGTATATTTTATTTAACATGAAATATGCATCGTTATATTTATTTGTTAACGAAACATCTTTTCCAACATAATAGTAATTTGACATTTCACACAACAAAACAATAGATTGATTAATCTTATTAACTAGACCATCTATATGATTGTTCAGAAGATTAATATCAGCTTTAATCATGTTAATATCCGCATTCATTTCTGGTTGACTCATATTATTCCTCCTTAATCAGTTGGCCAGTCCATTATGGTTTCAGTTTCATTTTTAATAATATCTCTTTGGCTTTCATCGAAATAATTATTTATATCATTGTAGTATCCCTTAAAAACCTCTATATAATCTTCAATGTTATTTTTTATAGATATAATACTTTCTGTTAATTCTTGATCCATTTGATAACTATTTTTTATTTTATCAAAATCACTTGATACTTGATCTAGTAACACTAGTATAGAATTTTGATCTGTATTAGAAATCCCCACACTTCCACCTAGTTGTTCTAAATAAGTACGTGCAGTTTCATCATAATGAAAAGAATTATCTGTGCTATATTTGATTTTAGCATCGCTTATATTTTCTATTTGATGCATCGCAATCCCTTCTTCCTACTATAATTATATAAAAAAAGAAAATATATATCATTTATATATTTTCTCTTTTACATATTATTAACATTAAAACTCTTGTTCATTAGATTGAGCTTGTAATACTTGTGAATAGAATCCTCTTCCATTTATAACAATGAAGCCTTCATTTTCACCTAATCCATCTCTTAATCTAACATCTTGAGTATTAAGAGGTATAGTAGATTGATTATCATATGTGTTACCCATTAATACGGCAGTACCACTTGCAACCATCTTGTATACTCCTTCTTCTCTTTGTACCTCTTTATAATCATTTATCATATCAATCATTATAACATTGATTAGATGAGCATCATGAGCAAATGCTAATAACTCATTAAAGTGTGCTCTCTTCTCTTCATCTAATAAATTTAATATATTATAAACACCATTGAAAATAAATGAATGTATTGTAGATATTGTATACTCATTCTTATTTTCTAATGCATCATATTTAGCTTTTTCATCTTCTAAATATTTTATAAAACTATCTATATGACCTACTATATCTGAATTACCATAGTATTTTAGACTACCAAACTCATAATTACCAAATAAATCTAATGAGTCATATAAATATATTTTAGGACCTTTAGATGCTACTACATCCATTTCTTGAACTAATACATCAGTAAAACTGCTTAATGCTTGTCTATTATCACCTAATACTAATACACCAGTGTTAGCATCTAAATCTAAATATATAGGTTGGATAGCAAGTTTTGAATAACCAACACATATATTGAATATATCTACAAAGTCTTTATCAATTGTATCTAAGTTAATAGCTTTTGGTATCATTGGGATTGGATTAGCTTTAAACTTATAAGCTTCTGATAATTTCTTACATATATTTAACATATTTGGTTGTAACTTATCTTCGCTACATATTTGACATGTTTGGAATTCAAATACTACACCATCAATTTCACATAAACCTCTACCAGTTATATTCTTAGGTATTATACCTCTAGCAGCAGATCCAAAGAATGAAGTATAGTCGTCATCTGCTAATCTTAGAGAATATACATTACCAAATGTTTGCATTACTTTATCTCTATGTAGAATCTTATCTGATGATGTTTCTATAAATGTAATACCATACTTAATGGCTTCTGCATATAAAGATTGGAATACATCAAATAAGTCTCCTAAGTTTTCTTTTAAGAAGTTAGCTTGATTAATTATTACTACTATAAGTGGTTCTTTTTGTTCACCATATTTAATATTACTTATATATGTACCACCTATATCTTTATATTTTTGTTTTCTCTCACTTATTAATCCTCTTAACATCTTAATTAAGTTGTTAATCTTTTCAATATCAGTTTGATATACTACATCACCTACATGAGGTGCATTAGCAAACATACCTAATGTTTCAGCACCAAAGTCCATGATATATAGATTAACTTCTTGTGGAGTATAATTAGTTATTATTGAATAAATAATAGATTGTAAATACATCTCTTTACCCATACCAGGAGATCCAAATATTATTGTATTTGTATCAACTAGATTTGTATCTAACATGAATTGAGATTGATTATATGGATTATCATATACACCTATAACAGGTCTAACATTATAAGGTTGTCTCTTAAATCCATATTTCTTCTTTATGTCATCTATATATATTTCTCCAGGGATTGGATCTAACCATAAAGGTCTTATCTTAAAGTTTTTATCTTTAGATATATCAGATACATAAAGAATGATATTTAATAATTCTTCTCCATGAACATCTTTAAATTGTTCTTCATTATCTTGTTTAACATAATCAACAGAGTTGATTACATCACCTGATTCATTAAGTAAATCAACTGATGTTTCTATTTTCTTTTTAACAATTGATGTTGGTTCATATTTACCACCTGCATATGCAGATTGTCCAAGTGCAAAATATTCATTTAAACCTACTTGGAAATAGAATGCACCAGTTTGTTTAAGATACGCAGCATCATCACATTTAATCATATCAACTGAATCTGATTTATCTTGTACTCTTAAACATACTTTAAATCTTGAGTTAGACCACATTTGATCATTTACTACACCTGATGGTTTTTGTGTTGCAAGAATAAGGTGAATACCTAATGAACGACCAATACGAGCAATAGATACTAATTGATCTAAGAACTCAGGTTCTTGAGCTTTTAATTCTGCAAACTCATCAGATATAATTAATAAATGTGATAATGGTTCATCAACCATACCTTTACGATAATATTGTTGATATTTATATATATTCATTGATGAATCATTAAGTTTATCTCTTGCTTCATTAAACATTTGTTGTCTTCTCTTAGACTCTGCTTCAAGTGATGCTAATGATCTTCTAATTTCAGATTTATCTAAGTTTGTAATTGTTCCAACTAAGTGAGGTAAATGCATACCTGTTTCTCTGTTTTCAAAAGAACCAGCTAAGCCACCACCTTTATAGTCTATAAGTACAAATTGTACTTCTTCAGGTGAGAAGTTAACACATAATGAAAGTATATATGTAATTATCCATTCAGATTTACCTGAACCAGTAGTACCAGCAACTAAACCATGAGGTCCATAAGCTTTTTCATGAATATCCATTTGGAATAATTCACCAGATTGATCTATACCTACAGGTACTGCAAGTGAGTTAACTGGATTATTAGATTGCCATCTATCAAGTGAGTTTAATTGTTGAACATTACCTACCCCATACATATCTAAGAATCCAACTGACTTAGGTAATTCATGTTTATCTAATGGTATCTTAACATATATATTAGATAGTTCTCTTACACACTCTTCAACATTAACTGTTTTATTTAAATCAGCTTTAAATTGATTTTGATTCTCAGCAGTTAAATTACTTGTAAACATACCTGATACACCATCAGTTATATTATAGAATGTCGAACATTCACTTGGTAAGTTTGCTATTCTATTATGTTTAATAATCATTGAGAAACCTAAATTAGCAGGCATCTTTAGTATTGAATTAACTGCTTCTAAGTTTCTTGAGAATTCAATATCATCAGTTATTACTAAATAATAAGGTAAGAACTTTCTGTAAATTCCTTCTTCACCTTTGCTATCTCCTAAAGCACCCATTCTTTCATTTATTACATTTTCTAAGTATTGTGATAATCTCTTTTTATCATCAATAGTAGATGCAATAAATCTAAATGTATGTGAGTTATCCCAGCAATATGGAGAAAACTTCATATAATCCCATTCATTAACATTCTTTTCGTTAGTAAATATTACTATCTTAAGTTCACTATAGATATGGAATGTCATTAATTGAAGTAATAAACCTTCAAAGAATGATTTTAATATACCAGGGTTACCAATTATAGCTGATACTCTCTTCTCTAAGAAAGATGTATTTAAAGGCATATCTTCTATATATTTATATTTATTAATTAATGCTTTAACATCTTTAGCTAGCATTGTATCATCTGATGCAAATGCTTTCTCATCATAATCAGCCTTAATCTTAGGTTGAACATAACCTGTACCAATTCTTACAGATAAGAAATCATTATCATTGATTGTTTTCTCCCATAAGTTTCTTTTTCTTCCATATATTATTTCTTGGCATTGTTCAAGTGATACACTGTTCTCTAATAATATTTGTTTTTGAGATTCTATTATTTCACTGTATTCTTTATCTTTTTCTTCAAGATATCTCTTATATTCTTTTATTCTAGTAGCTTTATCTTTTCTTCTTTCAAACTTATCAAATGAAGTAGATAAGTAAGGCCATAAGAATGATGAAACCATAGTGAATACAGATAATAATAAACCTGGTAATGCACTTTCAAGTGTTGTACCATTTCTTCCTATATTCATTACTGTTGTACTCATAGTTACAACAGATGTTACCATCATAGTCATTTGAGGACCTAAAGTTAGAATAGCTGGTTTAGTCTTCTCTTGATTAAATTGAGGAGGAGGAACTAAATTAACTGTTTGTTCTTCAACTTCACTCTTAAATCTAGGAGATCTAAAGAATTCATCTTTAGCATCAAATACTTCTTTATCTCCTTCTTTATCCATGGCATCAGCATTTGGTTTTTGAGCTATCCTCTTTTTTGTATTAAATGCATTAGCATTAGGAGTTAATGTAGTATTAGCTAATAAATTAGATGCAATAATAGTATTATTAATACATACAACTTTTAAGCCAAATGAGAATATAATATCACCATGTTTAATTCTTTTTCTCTTAACTAATTTATCATTAACAAAAACATATCCATCTAGTGATTCTAAATACCATGATGAATCTTTATAAGTTAATTTATATTGATGATCCATAATATATGGAGATGAATAAGTTAAATCACAATCTTGTGCTTTACCTACAGTTATTTCATTCTTCTTAACTTCAAATTCAGTAGTATTAGGTACATAAGCTGGATAAAAATATAATTGTATTTTTTCTTTAGTACTTATATCTTCAATATTTAAAGATGAGTAATTAGTGATAGTTGCACTCTTAGTTGATTCTCCACCTGCATTAATAATATTTATATTTTTATTGGCATAGAAAAGATACTTATCTCCTTCAAAAACTATATTACCAATGACATTTCCCTTAGTGTCATGAATGATATAGTTTCCACCTGCTTGACTTGATAAGTGTAATCTAATAAGTAAGTTGTTTTGTAATACAGCTATTATCACTTTTACCAATCCCTTATTCTAAATAATTATATCATTAATAAAAATTATAGACAATAAAATATAATAAAAAATGAGTTATTGATTAATACTTTTATTTAAAATATAATA
>JAFXXB010000008.1 GCA_017542465.1 Bacilli bacterium
CATATCTATTAAGATGTACTTATTATATATCTTATCTAAATCTGTATTTGGATTATTTGTGATTCCTTCTAGTAATCTTGTTCTATACTCTCCATTTATTTCTTGTTCATATAGATCAATTCCTAGTTTACTACATACTTGTTTTGCATATGTTAATTGTTGTAAGTTTGTTCCAGTATTGATGAATAATGCTGTTACCTTACATTGTCTTTCTTGTAATAACTTAGCTGCTACTGCACTTCCTACACTTCCAGAGATTGCTATTAATACACTCTTACGTAATAAGATTGGTAATAACCAGATTAATAATCCTATTAATCCTAATCCTCCAGCAACTACTGCTACTATCCACCAAGGGAAGTCATTTTTAACAACTATTACTACATCGCCTTTTACTTCTTCTGTAGTTGTTGTTTTTCTACTTGTTGTTGTTTCTTCCGTTGTTGGTTCTGTTACAGGTTCTGGTTCAGGTTGTATTTCAGTTGTTAATGAAGTAGTCTTCTTTTTATTCTTAGTATAATAAATCTTAAAGACTGTTCCACTTGATACTTTTTTATCAACCTCAATCTTATTATTCTTAATTGGCAACACATTATCATTTTGAGTAACCTTACTTATTGAATAACCACTATATTTATTATGTGCGCTAGTAAAGAAATCTTGATCTATCTCAAGTTCATCTTTAGATAATACTTGAACTTTTTTAGTCTTAACTACAGTATCAACAAGACTATTATCTTTATATAATTCAACAGTATATCTAAGAATTTTCGTTTGACCATCGTCAACATCAGAAGCGATATTAAATACACCATAGTTATGTGCAGTCATACCAATATTAACTCCATCATTTGTCCATTTAGTTAAATCTTCAACAGCCTTTAATTTAGGAGAGTCAGATAATGCAACATCACTGCCTAAATTATTAACTTGATATTCACTTGTTTTATAAGCAAATGAAGGTTGAATCAAATTAGCAAAGAATTTAATAATTGCTTTTCCGGCATTTATAATTGGATTACTAGTTGAAGAGATACTGCCTGAATAAATAGTAGGAGCAGTACCTGTATAACCAGTTGAACCAGTTATTGTAGGAGAATTAGCATTCGGATTATTTTGTACACCAATTACTAATGTACCGTTATTTTGAATAACAGTTCCGTTTGCATTAGTAATACCAGATGATGTATATTCATCAATTTCATCATTATCACCATCTATTATAGTTAATGTTCCATTATTAACTATTGATGTTGATAAATTATTAAATGTAATTGTATGTCCTTCAAGAGCAAATGTTACATTTACATCTGCTGGTATTTCAACGGCAGTAGATAAGCTAACATCATTCCAAATCTTGATAGTACCAGTTTTACTAGATTGATCTGCTATTGCTTCTATAGCGGAAGCTAGGCTTGGATAATAAGAATGATTAAACTCGTATGTATTTTCAACATGAGAATCAACTTCCAATATTCTAGTATTATCAACTACAGATATTTTATAATCTTGAGGAATTTCTGTTACTTTACCACTTATAGGGTTGTTATCAGAAATCATAACACCATCATACCACTTAACTGTTGCTGAAGAACCAATATTTAAAGCAACTGAATCACCTCGAACACTAGGTTTTGTAGTAGATACAGTTCCATCATTAGTTCCTATTTGAACTGTTGAACTATCAGCGACATTAATACCAACAGCTGTATTTGTATTTCCTGTAGAAACAATAGTTACATCATCTCCAATTTTAACATCAGTATTTCCTGCTACTTTAATAGCATATGTATCACTGCTACATGAAGCAGTTATATTTGCTTTTGTTAATTCAAATGATGAACCATTATTTATTAATATACCTGTTAAATTGCTAGCACCAGTTAAATCAAGTGATATTTCACCAAATGATACTCTACCTTCATTGATGTTTAATAACACTTTATTATATTGTCCATAAGATGTACTTGTATATTTATCTATATCACCTTTTGAGTATCCATTAAACTCAATATCTCTAGCGTAATTCTTGAATGTTAATTCTTGAGCTACTATAGTAGAGCCTCTATTTAATTGAATACCTAATGCATTTACATCAGATGGATCTTCAAATTTAGCTTTATTAAATACTAAATCACCATTACGATCTATAATAGTCCATGTATTACCATAATCGATTAAATCTAAATTATTAAATACCATTTTACCTCTAGTAAATAAACTATCATTTGTATTTTCTTGTTTTACTCTTATATCACTTATAGTTATTTTTTCAGCATTAATGTGAAGATAATAGATTCTTCCACCTGTCAAACTCTTTGTGAATGTTGCATAATTTACAGCACTAGTAAATGATAAGTCAGGAGTAACACTACCAGGTTGAGTTGTATCTTCTGTTATATAGAAATCTACTGCATCATTAGACCAGTGATTATATTGTATATCTACATCTACAGTTCCAGAATAATTTGATAAGTCTATAGGAATATAATATCTAGAACGATAATTATTACTTACACATCCGCTATCAATATATGGATCGTATCCACCGCCAGTTTTTACTGGATTAATTGGTACAGTAGTATTAATGAAACTTCGAGTGGTACCATAATAATCGTGAGATTGAGTATAAATCTTACCTCCATTTATTTCTACATATCCACCAGAGTTGTTTATAATTCTTCCTCTTGCACCATCATTACCTAAACTGTATTCATTCCATGTTGTATTTACTAATAAGCCTCCATTTACTATAACATTCGCATTTGGTCTATTATTAATAAGCTGTACTCTTAATCTATTAAGAATCCATCCCGATAAATTCTCATTACGTATTTCAGTACCATCATTTATAACTAATGTTCCATAATTATCAATATAATAAATGTATTCTTTAAATGAGTCATAATCAATGTGACCATTAGATAATCTTAATGTACCTTTATTAACTATGTTTCTTTCCTCTACTTCAATTAATCTCTTCTTTCCTAAATCAAGATTAACTATTTTGGTAGTTGGTACTTCCATAACATCAAATAGATAAATGTTATTTAATAGTTTTAAATTACATTCTGTATCATCAACACATGCATTTATAGCTACATTTATATCTTTATAAGTAACATTAGTATCAGTATTAATTATAAAGTCTTCATTAGATAAAACGACATAGTTTTTCTCTTCACTATCAGTACCAAAATATAATTCATAGTTTTCAGGGATAGAAGTTACACCACCCATTAATTGTGTTTGACCATATATCTTTCCATCATAGAAATTAAATGTACCAGAATTTCTAAACAATCCATAATCTCTACTCTTTATTAAAGGGTAATCTGTACTTACTGTATCATCATTATTAGATATAGTTAATGTTTGATTAGAATATCTTTCCATATAAACACCAAATGTTTTTACACCCTCAGATGCTGAAGTAACATTAAATGTTGTATTGCCAGATACATTAACTTTTGAGCTACCATACATTGATATTCCTCTAGCACTATCTCTATCAGGATATGATGGACTACCACCGCCACCATATACATTATAAGTACCACCTTTAACATTTACCGTTGAAGAATCAGTAGCATATATAGCCTCAACTTCAGTAGTACCATATACAGTACATGTCATATCATTAATATTTACGACAGAACCATTTGCGGCAAATATACAACGCCTTAGTGAATTTTTTGCATCAGCTGTACCAAGTTGAATATTTACATTATCAATGTCTACAAAACCTCCACCAATATTTAAACCATATTGCCAGTTGTCACTTGTTAGATTTTTTATAGTTCCACCTGTGAATTTACCACGTGAATAACCTTCAAACTCAATTGGTGAGCTTGAACCAGAGATGGTACCATTAGTCATTTTAACATCAGAACCCTCAGCAATATAGAATAATGTACCACTTTGAGCATTATTAATAGTTCCACCATTAATTTCTAATGAACCATTATATAAGAAGAAAGATGTATTTCCACCAGTTTCGTTAATAGTTCCACCATTAATTATAAATTTTGGTCTAGTAAATAAATCTTCAATATTATCACCATCTCTTATGAATACATCATTAATCAATAATCCATATCCTCTAACATGTAGATAATATTTTCTACCTCCCTCAAGTGTTTTTACAAATTCACCATTAATAGTAGATTCTAAACTAGAATAATCCCAAGTTACGTCACCAGGTTTAGAAGGAGATTCGTCAACATAGAATCCTGTTGGTATCCAACTAAGTGGTTCTCTATTAGTTCTATATTTAGCTACAACGTCAACGTTACCACTATAACCTGTTAAATCTATAGGAATATTTATGAAACTATCATAATTCATGTATATACGGCCATCAGTATCATATATACTACTTCCACTTTCAATATTATATGGTGCAGTTAGAGCTGTGTTCATATAAGATCTTGCTGTATCCCAATAACCCGAATGAGATACACCATTAAGAGTTCCACCATTAATTTCAACTGTTCCTGCTTTATTATAAATTACTTTACCCTCTTCATATGAGTCTCCACCTTGCATGTAACCCCAAGTAGATGATGTAAATGTTCCACCATTAATTACAACTTTTGCTTTAGGGTTGTTTACAATCAATCTGGAATGATAATACTCATTTTCATTTAATACCATTCCATCATTAAACTCAAGATAACCATAATTATCAAATAAACAAGTACCATCTTGAATAGCTGTAACGTTTACTGTACCTTTACTTACTTTTAAATAACCGTTATTTTTAATATTCTTTTTCTCAGTTACATCAATCTTCTTATTATTCATATCAAAGATTATTATTTTCTTGTCAGGCACCTCAATTTGTTTTGATAATATTAGATCAACTTGTAATTGAATATTACATACTGTATCATCCTCACACGCATTAAATGCAGATTGTAAAGTAGTATACTCAGCTAATGTATCAGTATTAATTGCAACAATTACCTTTTCAAGTACAACAGTAGGTAAAGTACCATCATTACCATATAATAATTCATAACCCTCAGGTCTATCGGAAATACCACCTGAGATTTGAGTGTTACCTTTAATAATTCCATCATAGTAATTAAATACTCCACCACTTCTTGTTATACCAGCAGATGTACCAGAAATAACAGGTGTAGTTTGACTAACATGTCCATCTTCATTACCATCTTCATTACTTAATGTAATTGTTGCAGAATCAACTGCTCTAATACCATAACAACTCATATTAGCATTTGAATTACAGATAAATGACGAATCATTAATAGTTGTCTCAGAAGATCCAGAAAGATTAACTGCAGCAGACCAATAAGATGAATTCCATTCAAGGTTATTAGTTATAGTAGTTTCAAAATTTTGTACATGAACCTTTGATGAACCTCCAATATTTAGACCTAAATTTTCATATCCTCTAGTGGAATTAATTGATATACTTCCGCCTGAGATATTAGCAGTTGATGCCTCACTTACGGTAATTCCTTTAAAATTAGAAGTACTATTACCAATTATCTCAACATCGTCTATATCAACATAACCTCTTCCGACATTTATTTGAGTAACATTAGAGCCACCATCCACTTTAAATGTTCCACCAGTTATTTTACCATCACTATAACTATCATAATTTACGCCAGTACCTTTATTTTGTATTGTTCCACCATTAATATTTACAGTTCCATGATGTGCAACGCTGATACCTGTACCATCAACTCCAGATATTTGTTTAATAGTTCCATTATTCATAGTTAAAGATGAATGACTAACATTAATCATTGTACCATAATTTTCGGCTTGAATTGTTCCACCATTAATAACCATTTCAGCTTTCTTATATAACGATGTTGTAACACCATTATGAGTAATTGTTATATCATCAGTAAATACTTCTGAACCATCAACATGGATATAATACTTTTGCCCACCTTGTACAGTTTTACTCCATACATCTTCATTATATCTAATAGTTCCAGAGTAATGTTCAGATGTGCTTGGTCTATTTGGTGATGTTGTAATAGATAAATCTTGACTACCCCAATAATTACCATATGATTTGACTGTAATAGTAACATCACCTTCATATTCAGTAAGATCGGCTTCTACGTAGTACGCTGGACCATCATCTGTCATGAAAATAACACCATCAGAATACCAAATCTTCCAATCTCTATTTGTAACAGTATACTTAGGAGGAATAGATTCATTATAAATCATTGTGGTTTGTCCATCATAATAAATGGCTCCTCCAACTCTACCAGAAATGGTACCACCATTTATTTCTGCATATCCACCTTTATTATAAATAATACGTCCAGGTAAATATCCTTCTTGACCAGATCCTATCCAATCATAAGCGTCAAATTTTCCACCATCAATATACAATTTACCAGTATCATAATTATAAATTAATTTCATTAAAGAATTTCCGTTTGAGTTTAAATCAGCACCATCTTTAAATCTTAAAGTACCATTATTATTAAACATATTTTCTTGTTTATATGCCCAATTTCCTCTAAAAGTACTATTTGAAATGGTTGCATTACCATTGTTTAATATACCATTTGATGAAGTATACTCGAAATACCAACTACCAGCGTCTATTTTCAAAATATTATTATTAATACATTCATGAGTCCTAATTTTTGCTACTGTATCTGATGTATCCTTAATATTGAATTCACCATTATTTAAGAATCCATCCCCAAAGTAAAGATTTTTACCATTTAAATCTAAGTTTACAATCATTGTAGATTTAATTTCTAATTTTGTGTTATCTGGTTCATATATATAATCACCAATTAGTTTTAAATTAGCTGTAGTAATGCCAGGAACAGACAACGCTTCAGTAATTGTACTATAAGTCACTCCTGTATCTTCATTTAATACATTTGAAATATGAGTAGATAATTTCATAATATCTTTATTGTTTTCAGTATATCTATATACACAATAATTGTCTTCAATTTCACTTACAGTTGAATTTAATGCATACGAACCACCAATTAATGTACCATCATAGAAATTTAATGTGCTCTTATTTATATCTATTGCAGCTGTATCACCTTCAATTACAACATCATTTTCTAAATAATCACCATCTTTTACTCCAAGATTTATGATTGATTTACCATCTGTTGTAATACCATAAGTTCTTAGTTTAGTATATTTATTTCCATTTATTGTATTGTCCATTAAAATATTTGTATTTTTAAGATTTAAGGTACCTGTAGAATTAAATATAATACCTGTAAATAATGTTTTATATTCATTGCTATCATCACCAAAAGTCATGTTATTCAATACAGTATTATGCATAGTTACTTCGTCCAAATTAACATTAGATGCACCATCTACAACAATATTTCGAATATTTGGTATATTATAGTAACGACTTGTATTACCATTTAGGCCAATATTAAACTCACACTTATTAAAGTTAACTGTTCCCGCCGCATAATCATTAGAAACTCTAGAAATATATACAATATTATGTGTTCTGCTACTATCTTCGGTAATATTTTGACTAAATTTAACATTATAATAATTTGTTTCTATAAAGGAATCAGAACTAACCCCGTGTATTTCGCAATTCTTAGCATCTAGATAATAACCATTATCAATACTTCCAACTACTCCACCTGTTATATATAGGTATTCATCTCCACGGTCACTCGCATACCTATCACTATTTTGAATACTTGATACATTTCCGCCAGAAATATATGTGCTACCATTACCATTATGAATATGATTAACAGTTCCGTTATGAATATAGTTTTTACCATTGCTATAATTACCAATTGTACCATTGATTGTACCATTATCCACATGGAATTCTCCACCAGGATTATAAACAGAGTATTCACATCCAAAAGCACCACCATTAACACGAGCATATTCACCTTTAGAAAGATTGTAATAACATACTCTAGCCCCACTAAAATTACCTTCAGTAATGTTAGTTCTACCATAATATGTTTTTAATTCGTAGTACTTAATAGATTTAACAAACATTTTATCTTCGTTATGACTTGTTCCACCATCTTTACGATAACCTAAATGTAAATAATGTATCTTTCCACCTTGAAGATCGACTGTATATGTACTAAAACTAGTTGCGTTTGGACCAGATTGTAAATAGAATCTTCCACTTTCAGTATCCCATGTAGGTGCAGTAGTATCATCTTTTACTGTTAAATAACCAAAATCGTATCCGTTTTCACTTGTTGTTCTTGCTTCAACAAGGACTCTAACTTTTGTGTCTGGAGATATATTTCTAAAATCTAATTCAAAATAACTATTAGCTACACTATTATCAATATTTGTATTATTAGATTCCAATATATCTGATGAATTTTTTACAAAATAGTAATCCCCATTAGAAACTACATCATCAAGAGAAACATTAATTTCAGACTTCTCGTGATTCTTCATTGTTATATCTTTATTAACAATAACATTGTTTCTTTCTTCATAAACATTGTTTTCACGAGTGGTAACATTTAATTCACCACCAGTAACATTAACAATACCACCAATATTATAAATACCATTAGCGTAGTTTGTATGTTTTATAGTACCACCTGTAACATTAACAGTAGCATCTTCTCTATTAACTATTACATGATTTCCCCATATATTACTTTCAAGAGTTCCACTATCAATTGTTAACGTAGCATTATACTTATTATCAACTATATATCCTTCTCCAGATCTAGTAATTTTACCAGTATTTAAAGAATTCATTAAAACAAGTTTCCCATAATTAGTTATAACACTTTCATTTATGGTTGTTGTTACATTAAAACCATTAGTATTCAATATAATATTCTTTTGATCACTAATTTCAATCGTATGATCTTTTTCTATATCTTTAACTATATCAATTTTTATTTGATCTTGAGGTGTACCTTTAAGATTATTCGCTGCAAAAATTGCATCTTCTAATAAAGTATATCTAGTCTTACCAATAAGAGCCTCAATATCTACTACTTTTTCAAGAGTAAATATATAATTATCTTCTTCATCTCTTGTTATATTTGGATCATATAAAGGAGGTGTATCATTTATAGTACCATCAATTGTTTTACTTCCTTTTAATACTCCATCATAATAATTAAATGTTCCATTATTAATAATTGCTCTAGTCTTTCCAGTTATTATTGGACTATTATGGTCAGGATATTCTATATGTGCTAAATCAGGTGAATTATCCTCACCAATAGTTAATGAACTATTTTCATTAACCTTCATACCTGCATTTTTATTATTATTTATCTTACCATAACCATCACCATGATTATAACGACTATAATCTCCAGATAAATAATCGCTTATATCATATTTATTATCTATAATTTTTAAATTTGTATCAGAATTAACAGTAAATGATGGAACATCATCTCTTGTATTAATCGTATAACCATTTAAATCTATTGAAAGATCAACATTTTCTACAATTAAACTTTGATTAGTTATATTTCCTTCAATTTGTGCTAGTACTTTATCTGAATTAGTTAAATTAAGACTTTCAAAATCTTCTTTCATGGCTTTTAGAGAATGATATTCTCTGCCAACTAATTCAGGAACATCAGATTGAAGAATTAATATAACATAATTTTCTTCATCCCAAGATATTTCTGTTACTTGTATTTCATGAACAGTTTTATTTCCAGCTTCATCATAAGCAACAACATAATAAGTACCATTATCATCTACAATAGTGCTATATGTATCATCTTGAGACACATTTATAAATTCACTTTCATCTGGATTATCAGATAAAGAAAATGCATACTTAACAATACCTGACTTACCATATTCCTTTGTAGCATCAGCATCATTGATTGTAAATGATACAGTAGCACTTTGTTTATTAGGTCTTTCAACAGGTGTTGTATGTGTAATAACTGGTTTTAATTTATCAATATTAGTTATATGTAACATACTTACTTTTGAGTAACCATCCGTTTTATATCTAGATTTAGCATATAAATATCCATTAGTTTCAACTTTAAGATAATTATCCTTATTATATGTAACAAACTCTTTAGATTCTAGTTCTTCATTACTTAATTCATCTAGTGAATAATAATATGATATTTCTACATCTTCATTACTTCTAAGTTTGATTTTATCTTCAGTATCAGAATACAAGAAAACCATTCTTTCATTTTCTGAAAGTTCAACTTCTTGACCATCATTATCAACTAATTTAGATATATTTGCTGTAAGATTATCATTAAAATCAATCTTTATTGTAGCTTCCTTATAAGAAGGCATTAAACCTACTCTATTTTCGATAGGTTTTATTTTAATATCGTAAACATTACCTTTTTCTATACCATTGATTTTAACTATAGTACCAGTTTGAGATAATGTAACAGTATTATCTTGTACAGTTATTTCTTCATTAGTCTTGGCATCTAGGAAAGATATTTCAATATTATCATTAGAAGTAACTTGTACTTGATTTCCATCAACATTTTCTTTAGTTATTCCATCTAAGTACTCTAAAACAAATGATACGCTTGTTGGATTATCATTTTCATCTACAAATTGAGATATGTTATTCATACCTTCATCTAATGCATATGTTTTATTTAAAACTTTAGTACCTAAAAAAGATAATAGCAATGCTACTATTGTTATAGGTACGACTGTTAAAAGTAATACTTTAAGTATCTTCTTATGTCTATCTTTCATCCTAGTCACCTACTATATAAATTATACTCTTAATGCAATAGGTTTTCAATATTTTACAATGAGTTTATAACAAAAAAAGTAGATTTTTTATCTACTTTTATTATCTTTATTATTAAGGCTATTTAAATAATCACAAGCTTCGCGCAACCTATCCAACCCGATACCTGGATTTTCAAATTTATGATTAGGTGTATATACATCAACACTAATATCAAGTTTTAGATTAGGTAATTCAACATAACGTTTACAACAATCATAGTACTCATTTACCACTTGTATTTGATAAGGAGAGGGATTTTCTGGTATAAACACAGCTTGACCAAAATCAAGTGATGACATTTTTATTTCTAATATGCCATTGTCAGCTAAATAATAACCATATCTATGCTCATCTATATCTGGAGGAAGAGCATACTCAGTTCTTTCAGCATAATAGTGTCCTTGAGATCTAGAAGCAGGTTTAACTATAGTTTCTTTACCATTACAGAAAATAACATAAACTCCTGCGCCATCACCATTTTTATTAGCTTTTAAATAATAATCAATTATTCCATATTTATCATGTAATAAAGCATCATTATATTGTTCTTGTTCTAATCGTTGTATTCTTTTGATTTGTTCTTTCTCAGCCTTTTTAATAGCTTGTTTTTCTCTATATTTTGCTACTCTTGAAGCAACCACTTGTATAAGTCCCATAAAACACCCCTAACCAAATAATCTAATAATATCTTTAAATGTAATCAATATCATTAAAGCAAATATTAATATAAATCCAATAAAATGGCATATTCCTTCAACTTTTTGATTTACTCTCTTACCAGTAATTAACTCAATAAGAATAAATAATACATGTCCACCATCAAATGCTGGGAATGGTAAAATATTCATTACAGCTAAGTTAATTGATAAATATGCAGTTAAATATACTAGATTTATAAATCCTATAGCACTTGCTTGTTTAACAACACTATACATACCTACAGGTCCTGCAAGTGAATCTAATGATATCTTACCAGTAAATAATGAGCCAATTATTAATAACATTGATTTAATAATTGTATATGATCTCTTAATAGCATATTTTAAAGCATTAATAACACCATATTTTACTTCACTATCACCATAGACACCAATTATCTTTGTTTTTACATATTCATTTTGTTTTAAATTATTTTCTTGTACAATTTTTTCTTCAGTATTCTCTTCATTTATAAAATACAAATTACCATTTATATCTTCAATAGCATCTACAGGTGTAATTTCAATTGTTTCCCTTACACCATCTTGATGTTCAACAACATAAGTATATTTATTACTATCATTCTTTAACACTGATACAACTGATAAATAATTCCAATCATTTATTCTATGACCATTTAACTTAATTATTTTATCACCAGTCTTAATACCTGCTTGTGCAGCAGGTGTTCCTTCTTTTACACCTGTAACAACATTATTTTGTTCAGATACTCCAGTTAAACCTATACAGAATAATAATATAAATGCAGTTATAAAATTCATTGTTACACCGGCAACAAGAATTAATAATCTTTGCCATTTAGGTTTATAGCACATTTTTTGTTCTTTTTTTAATTTATCGTCATCATCATATGATTCACCAGCGATAGAATTAAAACCACCTATTGGTAATGCTCTTAAAGAGTATAATGTAGGATCATTTTTTCTTCTAAAAGAGAACACCATTGGCCCCATACCTATAGCAAATTCATATACATGTACACCAAATAGTTTAGCCATGATAAAATGACCCAATTCATGTACAAATATAAGTAATGATAACATTAATAATAAAATAACAATATTCCAAATAGTTGATCCAGGGAAGAATACAAGTATAACAATTATAGCTAATATAATACCTAATAATTCTACTAAACTAATAATACTATTCTTTTCTTGTAATTCGGGTCTTTCAACCTTTTCTTCCTTCACTTCAACTTCAGTTTTAGTTACTTTTTTCTTTTTTACTTCTTTAACATCCTCTTTTTTCTTAGTTGCCATAAAACATCCTCCTATAAGAATCTAAATATAATAATATATAATAATAGAATTAATGATAATGAATCTAATCTATCACATATGCCTCCATGTCCTGGAATAATATGTGAGAAATCTTTTATATCATTTTCTCTCTTAATTAAACTAAATAATAAATCTCCAGCTTGTCCTATTACAGAGAATAATAATGTAACAAATAATATTAACACTAAATTAGGTGCTTGTAATACTTTAAGGAAATATATAAATCCTAAAGCAGTACCAAATACACTTCCTATTACGCATCCTTCAATTGTTTTATTAGGACTAATCTTTGAGAATTTATGTTTTCCTAACACTTTTCCACCTAAATAAGCAAATACATCTGTTCCTACTTGGATTATTATTAAATATAATAATACCCATCTGTTAGCTGTAAATAATGTAATAAATCCATATGTGATAATACCAATTAATAAACCTGTCATGATAGTTATGAATGCTTCTGTAGATCCATATCCTTTTTTATGTAATATTAAACTTGGTAACCATAATAGGAGAATAGGAATTACTAAAGATAATAATTCAATTCCCATATAAAATGATCCATTTAAGTTTAAGAATGCCATTAATGGAACACATATTAAACTTAATGCTTTTAACATATTTGGCATTTTATTCAAATGCTTATTAGCATTAATTAATTCATACATTGCAAGTACACCAACAATACATGCTAAAATATCAAATACTATTGGAGTCTTTATAATAAAACAAGGAATTATTAGCGCACATATTATAGCACCACCGATGATTCTTTTCTTCATAATATACACCTCTAATTTCTAGAATACCACCAAACACCCATTTTAGGTAGTCCAATTGTTGTTCTTGCATCAATTAAATGAGATTTCCATTGAGTATAAGTGGTATAATCTGATCCATACCAACCTGTTCCTAACCCTAAATGTAAGTGAGCACCAGTTGAACATGTTTCCCATGCTCTAGTTCCTTTTCCTCCACCTACTGTACCAACTACAGTATTTGTATAAACAGTTTGATATAAAGAAACATTAATAGTTAATAAATGCATGTAACATGCAGTATATTTCTTACCATTTACATATGAACATACATATACTTGATTACCACCACACGATGATTTCTTAACTATCTTACATACAGTACCAGACGCAATAGCATAAACTTTAGTTCCTTCTGCATTTCCACCAATATCTGTTCCAGAATGTCCTTCACTCTTTCCAGTAATTGGTGAAATACGATATCCAAAGTATGATGTGATTTTTCCTTTAATTAATGGTTTAGTCCATCCAAGGTTGTTAGTAGAATTAACTCTTGCTTGGCAAGCACTTAATTCTTCTGTTTCCTTACATCCCATATTAACCATCCATTGTAAAAATTGTTCAGCATCATTAATATCATCTTTTATATCATTAGCATATGCATCATATTTTTTAATATCATCATATAAATCAGCAATTTCGTTATTTAAATTATTTATTTGATTATTTAATTGAACTTGTCTATCAGCTATATAGACTTTTAATTCATCATTCTTCTTAATCTTATCTTTATATTCATCTATCTTACCATTTGTATAGGACATTACTTGTTCCATGATAGCATAACGATAAACTAAATCTTCATAAGATTTTGCTTCAAATACATATTCAAGATAAACATTATCTCCAGAAGCTAATTGATAAGCACTCATTAAGTTTTCAAGTTCCTTCTTACCATCAGCAATATCTTTAGTTAACTGAGCAGATTCATTCTCAGCTGCGGTTACTTTTTGCTGATTGGTTTGAATTTCACTTTCCTTATTCTTAATACTTGCTTCATCAGACTTAATATCATTTGACGCTTGCTTCTTTTTATTTTGTTGAGCTTGATATTGAGCTTTTAAATTAGCTATTTCTTTACGTTTTTGAGCAATTGTCTCAGCTTTTATGCTAAAAGGAAAAGATAAAATTAATAAAAATATAATTATTAATACTTTCCTCTTCATTATATCTTTAGATACCTCCTTACTGCATTAAGTGATCCAAACATACCAACTAAACCACCAACTATAATTAATACTAAAGATGTTAAATATATTATTTGATTAGGTGGAACTAATACAATTAATTGACTAAATAAATCTCCACCAACATAATCATATAAGAATGTATATCCAAATACAGTTAACAATACAGGTATAATAGAACCTATAATACCAAGAATCAAACCTTCAACTAAGAATGGTAATTTAATAACTGTATTAGATGTACCAACAAGTCTCATGATAGATATTTCTTGTCTTCTTGAGAATATTGTTATCTTAATAGTATTAGATATTAAGAATATAGTTACAAATATTAAAGCAACAACAGTTATTACACATGCATTACGAACTATTTCAAGCATTGAAACAAGTTTAGATGCAAGTGATTCACCAAATTTTACTTGAGAAACATGTTCATATGTTTTCATATTATTTGCTGTTTCACTTATCTTCTTAACATCCCTTACCTTAAATACAAATGTCGCTTGTAAAGGATTTTCATCTAATGTATTAAGAACATTCTTTAAATCTTCATTTGCAGATAATTGTTCTTTTAAATCATCAGGTGATTTATATTCTAATGAAGATGTTAATACATTCTCATTAGCAATTATCTTATCTTTCAAAATATTAATATCATCTTCACTAGTTCCACGATCTACAAATACTATAACAGTTAATACATTCTCAATGTTTTTAGTAATTGAATTAACATTATATGTAAATACTATTGCAATAGCTACAATTATAAGAGTAATTGCAGCAGATGATATAGATGCTAAAGATAAAGAAAAGTTTCTAAAAATAGATTTAAATCCATCTTTAACACCACGGTTAAATATTCTAATTATTTTCATATTCTATATACTTTCCTTTCTCTTGATCTGATACTACAACACCTTGATGTATGCATACTACTCTCTTCTTCATTCTATTAACTATTTCTTTATCATGTGTTGCCATTATAACAGTAGTTTCCATTTCTTTATTGATTTCTTCAATAACATCCATGATTTCACGAGACATCTTAGGATCTAAGTCACCTGTAGGCTCATCACATACAATTAGCTTTGGTTTATTAACTATAGCTCTTGCTATACATACTCTTTGTTGTTCTCCACCAGATAATTGACCTGGATAACATCTTAATTTATCCTTAAGTCCAACTCTTTCAACAGCCTCTAAGACTTTTTCTCTAATAACTGTATCAGATAATCCATATGTTTCTAATGGATAAGCAATATTTTCATAAACTGTTAACTTAGGAAGAAGTTTAAAATCTTGGAATACAACTCCTACTTTTCTTCTTAGTTTGTAAACATTACTATTTCTTAATTTAGAAACATTTACTCCACCTACCATAACATTACCTTTATTTACTTTTTCTTCTCTATATAAAAGTTTATTAAGAGTAGATTTTCCTGAACCTGATTCACCTATTATGAATACAAATTCACCTTTATTTATTTGAAGTGAAACATCCGCTAAAGCAGATACTCCATTACTATATGTTTTAAAAACATGATTTAATTCTATAAATGCCATATTATTTATCACCTACTATCATAAGTATAGCAAAAATTGTACACTTAATCATTAGTTATATGGTAAAAAATGTAAATTTATATGACAATTTATACTCATATAATTTATAATTAAATTAGGTGATAAAAATGTATGAAAAACTAAAAGAATTATTAAATAATTCATATTCTCCATATTACAATTTCCCTGTTTCTGCAATTGTGGTTACAAAGGATGGAAAAGAGTTTTATGGAGTTAATGTAGAAAATGCAAATGGCACTTCAATATGTGCTGAAAGACATGCAATCGGTTCTGCAATAGCAGCAGGATATAAAAAAGGAGATTTTGATAAAATTTATATAATGCTATCTAATGGTGAATTTGGTACTCCATGTTTTGCTTGTAGACAAGTATTATTAGAATTCTTTAATAAAGATGATAAAATAATATCAGTAGATAAAGATGGTAATGAAAAAGAATACACACTTAATGAGTTATGTCCATTTCCATTTAATTTAGAGAAATAAAAATGCAGAGAATAATCTGCATTTTATTTTTCTTCATCATAAGTTAATTCTTTAACATTTGCATCTTGAATAGATTCAAAACGTTTAGTAATCTTTTCAGTTGTTGTATGAATATCTTTAACTTCATTAGAAACAGTATCAATGGATTTGGATAATTTATCCCATCTATCTTTATATCTTGAGAATTCTACACCTAATTTATTTAATTCTTGATGTATTATTTGAGAATATTTATCTCTTTCAATATTTTTTAAGATCATAGCAACAGTCGATAAAGTACTCATCAATGTTGTTGGTCCACATATCCATACTTTCTTTTTATATGCATATTTTAATAAATCTTCATGATATGCATTAATCTCAGCAAATACCGCTTCAGCAGGAACAAACATAATTGCTTGATCAGCTGTTACATTTGGAATGATATATTTAGATGATATATCATCAATATGTTTCTTAACATCTGCTTCAAATAATTTATATGCTTGAGTTCTTAATTCTTTTGAAAGATCTCTGTTAGTCATTCTCTCATAATTTTCTAATGGGAATTTAGAATCTATACAAATATTTTTAATAGGATCAGCACCATATATGATAGCATCAGCAATAGAATCATTTTCTAACTTATGTTGTATATCATATATATCTTTTCTTTCTCCAAATATAGATGTAAGAATATAGTTTAAATTTACTTCACCAAATGTACCACGTGTTTTCTTATCAGTTAATACAGATTGAAGATTAACTATATCTTTAGATAACATATCAATATTTTTTTGAGCTTCATCTATCTTAGTTAATCTTTCTAATACATTATTAAATGTTTTATTAGTTTTATCTAGTGATTCATCTAATCTTTGATTTACCCTATCATTCATCTCAGACAAGCGTCTTTCCATCTTATCATTTAATACACTAAAATCATTTTCAAGACTCTTAGAGAAATCATATTTAAAATCACCAATAGTTTTAGTTACATCATTTTTAAGTTCAGATACATTTTTAATAACTTCTATAGAATTGTCATTTTGTTTCTTAAACATATTTACGATAATTAAAATAATACATACAACCAATAACCCAATAATAATGTAATCCATATATCCTCCTATTCAACGTTTAATAATTTATTTGATAATTTAGCAACAACAAATGCAATTAAAGTAATAATAACAACCTTAATTAAAGTATAAGGGTCAGTTAAACTTTCAATCAAAGATTTGCCTATATAGCCCCAGAAATAAACCATAAAGGCTTTACCTATTAATAAAGCAATATAGAATTTCTTTTTACTTACATTTGCAAGTCCTGCAGCAATATTAACAATAAATGCTGGTGTAAATGGAATAGCCATTAAAACAGCTAAACTAGCTAAACTCATATTTTTAATCTTATCCATCCAATATTCAATACTAACTTGTGTTTTAGGTTTTAACTTTTTAATCATTTTATTTTCTACAAATCTTCTTAGTTTACCATTACATAAATTATATGAAATAATACATCCTGTTATAGTAAATACCCAACATATAATTAATCCTAATAGATTACCAAATGTATAAAATACTATAGCTATAAAGATAGCTAAAGGAAGCACTGGGACAATTGATTCAACAAGTATTAGACCACAAGAAAGAATAGTACCCATAAAACCAAGTCCTAATAAAAATGATTGTAGGTTGTCACTAAATACTTGTAATATATTCATATCCCATCACTCCTTTAATTATACCAAAAAAATAAAGAATAATAAAGTCAGCCTTTACTATTCTTCAGTATCAGTTTGTAAAACAGCTAGGAAAGCTTCAGGTGGCATTTCTACTCTACCTATAGTCTTCATACGCTTTTTACCTTCTTTTTGTTTTTCTAATAATTTTTTCTTACGAGATATATCTCCACCATAACACTTAGCTAATACATTCTTTCTCATTTGTGAAATATTATCTCTTGCAATTACATGTGTACCAATACTTGCTTGTAATGGAACAATAAATAATTGTCTAGGTATTATCTTCTTTAATGATGCTATTATCTTTTTACCTCTTTCATAAGCAAAATCTTTATGAACTATCATAGATAATGCATCTACCACTTCACCATTAATTAAAATATCCATTTTAACTAAATCTTGAGCTTTATATCCACATAATTCATAATCAAATGATGCATAACCTTTAGTACTAGATTTTAATCTGTCAAAGAAATCATATACTATCTCTGATAAAGGTATATCATAATGAATATTTACTCTGGATTCATTTATATATTCTATATTCTTATATATTCCTCTTTTATCTTGACATAATTCCATAATAGGACCAATATATTCAGAAGGAACAAATATAGATGTTTCTACAAATGGTTCTTTAATTTCTTTTATTTTTTCTTTAGTTGGCATTTTACTAGGTGAATCAATAATTAGTTCTTCACCATTAGTGGTAGTTACTTCATATATAACAGATGGAGATGTTGCAATAATATCAAGATCAAATTCTCTTCTTAATCTTTCTTCAATTACATCCATATGTAATAATCCTAAGAAACCACATCTAAATCCAAATCCTAAAGCTTCTGATGTTTCAGGTTCAAATGTTAATGAAGCATCATTTAATTTTAATTTTTCTAAAGCTTCTTTTAATGCATTAAACTTATTAGGTTCTATTGGAAATAATCCTGAATAAACCATTGGTTTCATGGGTTTATAACCAGGTAATGGTTCTTGAGCTTCACATCTCTTAACAGTCATGGTATCACCAACTCTAACTGTATCAATGTTCTTAATTGATGCATCTACCCAACCTACTTCACCAGGAGTTAATTCATCAACTAATTCCTTATAAGGTCTAGATACACCTATAGCAACTACATCATATTCAGCTCCAGTTTCCATCATCTTAATTCTATCATTCTTCTTTATTGATCCAGAAAATACTCTAATAGATGCAACAACACCACGATATGAATCAAAATATGAATCAAATACTAAGGCTTTAGTTTCCTTTGTATCAGGTTCTTTAGGTGCAGGTATTTTTTCTACTATCTTATCTAATATATCTTTAACACCCTCACCCGTCTTAGCTGAACATAAAACTATATCATCTTCAGTAAAACCTAATGTCTTAGTTAATTCTTCAATTCTTTTAGGAACATCAGCATTAGGTAAATCTATTTTATTAATTACAGGAATAATAGTTAAATCAGACTCTAAAGCTAAATAAAAGTTAGCTAGTGTTTGAGCTTCAATTCCTTGTGCAGCATCAACAAGTAATAATGCACCTTCGCATGCTGCAAGCGATCTTGAAACTTCATATGAGAAGTCTACATGACCTGGAGTATCTATTAAATGAAATATATAATCTTCATTATTATATTTATAATTTAATTTAACAGCATTTAATTTAATTGTTATTCCTCTTTCACGTTCAATATCCATATTATCTAATAATTGATCTTTCATATCATGTGAATCAACATTACCAGTTAATTCTAATATTCTATCAGCTAATGTAGATTTACCATGATCTATATGAGCAATAATCGAGAAATTTCTAATATGTTCTAAATCCATAAGAACTCACCTACTTAATTATAACAAATAATAGATAATAAAAGAACCTAAATGGTTCTCTTAATTATAATTATTTACTAATTGTTTTTGCTTTAAATCTTCAATAGATTGAATTAATGTTTCATCACTTAATTCTTGCTTATTAACATTAATATTAATAATATCACCAACTAAATTATATTCTAACATATCTTTAATTAAATCAAATCTGTTATTAGATACTAATACTTTAACATATTTAGCTATTTCAGTATTTTCATTATTCAATAAAGTAAATACTAATTCTCTAAATTGATCTTCATCTAGATTATCAGTTACATCTTTATTTAAAATCTTATAATCAACAGATCTATTATTTAATAATCTCAATAACATATTGAAGTTACCTTTATATCTATCATTAAATAATTGTTTAAGCGCATCTAATCCACCTTCAACTGATAACAAATCATTTAAATAATTCTTTTGAGTATAATCAAGTGTAGTAAATAATTCATCTAAAAGAATATCGTTAAATGTTTGTCCATCAATTCTTAATGAATTATATCTTTGATCAATAACAATTTTATCTTCAACTGAAACTGAATAATTACCAATTTCATATGTTTTATCAATTATAGTAAAGAAATCTGTTCTTTCTTCATCAGTATTATCTAAATACAAATAAATAATCTTAAGCATTTGTGGTGTCTCAAGATTAATTATATATTTATTAATAATATCAATTGTCTCGATTGCCTTTTTATTCTTTCTTACTTCATGTATAAATGCATTAATCGTAGGTGTATGTTCTCTATATTTTTTTCTGAAATCAGGATGATTAAAGAAAATATCTATTTCTTCTTTTCTAAAGTATGGTACTAGTTCAGATTTATCTAGTTCTTCATCTTTAGACTTTAAAAATTTAAATTTAAACATAGTACCCCTCCTTTTTATCTCACAGGGTATTATTATATCTTAAATAAACATTAAAGTCAAAGAAAAAAAGCCTTAAAATAGGCTTTTATTTACTTGTAGAACCAAATCCTCCAGTTCTTTCACCATCTGCTTGATCATCATCAGTAAGTAAGTATTTCATGAATACTCCTTGACCAATACATTCACCTTTTTTAATTGTTATATCTTCATCTTTAACATTAAAGAAAGCAAACATTATATGACCATCATTATCAGGATTACCATAGTAATCTTTATCAACTACTCCAACTGAGTTAGCTAATATTAAACCTTTTTTCTTTGGATTAGAACTTCTATTATATAAATATAATACTTCATCATCTTCCATATAGGCTTTAATACCTGTTGGAATAAATGTTGGTGCATCACCTTTCTTAAAAGATGGTACAACTATATCTTCAGCACATTCAAAATCATATCCTGCTGCAAATTTTGTTTTTCTTTCAGGAAGATTAATATCTTTATCTTCCCATCCTTTTGCTACTTCAAATCCTCTTGTTTTCATATAATTCTCCTTAACAGCATCCACAATCATCCATATTATCTAGATGAACGAATCTTTCTTTTATTTCTTTAGTTTTTCCTTCATTCCACCAATGTTCTCCAAGATAACCACATGTTCTTCTTGTAACATTCATTCTATTTTTATCTTTATTTCCACAGTTAGGGCATTCCCATTCGTTATCTTTATTGATAATTATTTCACCATCGAATCCACATACTTGGCAGAAATCACTCTTTGTATTAAATTCAGCATATTGAACATTTTCATATATATATTTAACCATTTCTTCAAGTGCTTCTAAGTTATTTTCCATATTACCTACTTCAATATAACTTATAGCTCCACCTGTAGATAATTTTTGTAAACCTGTTTCAAATTCAAGTTTAGCAAATGCATCTATATGTTCTCTTACATCAATATGATATGAATTTGTATAGAAATCTTTATCAGTAATATCCTTAATCTTACCAAATCTTTCCTTATCAATCTTAGCAAATCTATAGCATAAACTTTCTGCAGGAGTTCCATATAACGCAAATCCTAATCCTGTTTCTTTCTTCCATTCAGCACATTTATCTTTCATGTGTTGCATTACTTTAGTTGCAAATGGTAAACCTACTTCTTTATCTGTATGAGATACACCTTTCATTATCTTAGTTAATTCATATAAACCAATATAACCTAAAGATAATGTAGAATATCCATTCATTAAATATTTATCAATCTTTTCACCTTTATCAAGTCTTGCTATAGCACCAAATTGCCAATGAATTGGAGAAATATCAGATACAGTACCCAATAAAGCATGATGTCTACACATTAATGCTTCACGACAAATATCTAATCTTTCATCAAATAATTCCCAGAATTTATCTTCATCACCATCAGCAATTATTCCTATTTGAGGTAAATTAATTGATACAACACCTTGATTAAATCTACCTTCAAACTTATATTCTCCATTTTCATCTTTCCATGGAGATAAGAATGATCTACATCCCATTGGTGAGAACACATTACCATCATAATTCTCTCTCATCTTCTTAGCTGAAATATAATCTGGATACATACGTTTAGCAGAGCATTTAACAGCTAAATGAGTTAAATAATCATATTTACCACCTGATAAGTTATTATTCTTATCAAGTACATATACAAGTTTAGGGAATGCAGGAGTAATATATACACCTACTTCATTCTTTATACCTAATAATCTTTGATTTAATATTTCTTCAATAATCATAGCATTTTCTTCTATATAAGGATCATCTTCTCTTAAATATAAGAATAATGTTACGAATGGAGCTTGTCCATTTGTAGTCATTAAAGTATTAATTTGATATTGAATAGTTTGTACTCCACCAGCTAATTCCTTCTTTAATTCTAATTCAACTAGTTCTTTTACTTTATCTTTATCAGCATCCTTACCAAGAACACCTTTTATACGTTTTTCTATTTTCTTCTTAGATAACCTTAAATATTTACCTAAATGAGACATATCAACTGATTGACCACCATATTGGTTTGATGCAACAGTTGCAATGATTTGTGAGGTTACAATACAAGCAACATGGAAACTCTTAGGTGATTCAATCATCTTTCCATTCATAACTGTACCATTATCAAGCATATCTCCTATATTAATTAAACAACAGTTAAATATTGGTTGAATAAAGTAATCCATATCATGGAAATGAATAATTCCTTGTTCATGAGCTTCTACTATTTTTTCAGGTAATAATACTCTTTTTGTTAAGTCACGTGATACTTCACCAGCTATATAATCTCTTTCTGTTGAAGCCATACGTGTATTCTTATTAGAGTTTTCTTCTTTTAATTCTTTATTTTCATCTCTTATAAGTGAAAGAATAGATTCATCTGTAGTATTTGATTTTCTAACTAAAGCTCTATTATATCTATAAACAATATAATGTTTAGCTAACTCAAAATGACCCATTTCCATTAATTTTCTTTCAATTATATCTTGAATATCTTCAACTAATATTCTCTTTTTATTTAAGCTTTCAATATACTTAATTATCTTTTTGACCTCGGCATCAGTTACCTTTTCTTCTTCTGGAACTTCTCTATTAGCTCCAGCTATAGCCTTCTTAATTTTTTCAGTATCATAGTCAACAATATGACCATCTCTTTTAATTACCTTCATATATACCTCACCATACTTAAATTATAAACCATGCATTTATATTATTTTTGTTGCAAGTGCAACATTAATGATTTAAAATAGATTTTATAGGAAGTTGGTGATGCATTATGTTCGATTTTCCAGTATTTGATGGTATAGAAGAATCAGATGTAAAAAAATTGTTAACCGAATTTAATGCATTAACACTTACATTCAGAAAAGATGCAACAGTATTATCTAATGTATCTAACACTGACTCATTCTTTATTATTCAAGAAGGTAAAGCAAATATAGTAAGATATAACTTTAATGGAACTAAAACAATTATGGAAAAAATGGAAAAAGGAGATATATTTGGAGCTTTCTCTGGAACTATTGAAGATGATTTATATGTTATTGCTGCTGAAGATTCAAAAATCATAGTATTCGAATATAAAAGATTAATTAATAGATCAGGTAAAAATGTTGAAGCACATAATAAATTAATTGATAATGTATTAAATAAACTTGCTGATAAATTATCATACTTTAATGAAAGAATTGAAATATTAACTGAAAAGACAATAAGAGATAAATTATTAAAATACTTTGGATATTTATCTAAAAAACAAATAACTAAAAGTATTATTATTCCTTTTACTCTATCAGACTTATCTGACTATCTAGCCGTTGATAGATCAGCTATGATGAGAGAAATAAAGAACTTAAATGAAGATGGTTTAATAGCATCTAAAGGAAGATATATTAATTTAAAATATTAAAAAAAGAAGATTTATATCTTCTTTTTATATTTCTCCCCAATCAAGTTTCTTAAAACCATTCTTGATTGATCTTATATTTAATCTTTCTTCAATAGATAAAGGTTTAATTTTAATATTATTAATAATTAATTCATCATCAATAATCTCAACTTCAACATCTTCATCTTCTTTAACTTTTAATTTATTTAAAATATCTTTAGGTAACTCAATACTATAATCTTTTACGATATTTTTTATTGTTGCCTTCATATTATATTACCTCCTAATTCGTATATTTATTATATACTTTAAATTCATTAGAATTGTCAAGAGTAGTATTATCTAACTCTTTAATTAATTCTTTTTGTTTACGGTCTAGTTTACTTGGAATAATAATTGATGCAATTCCATAAGCATCTCCTTTTCTTCCAGTTTTTTCATCATCTACACCTTTGCCTTTAAACTTAAATTTATCACCATTTTGAGTACCTGCTGGTATTTCAGCAATAATAGTTCCTTGTACAGTTGGTACATCTTTTTTACATCCTAGAATGGCTTCTGTAATAGTTAAAGGTATTTTAACATATACATCTCTTCCATCTCTTTGATAGATTTCATGTTCTTTAACTCTAAAATTAATATATATGTCTCCTCTTGGTCCTCCATAAGCACCAACATTAGATTTACCAGGCATACGCATAGTATCTCCATCTTCTACACCACGAGGCACTCTAAGTTTAATAGTTCTTTTATGTTTTACAATACCATCTCCACCACAGTTTTGACATTTATTAGTAAATTCAACTCCTGCACCACCACAATTTGGACAAGGCATTTCAGATTGGAACATACCAAATAAAGATTGTCTTTGTTCTATTACTCTACCAGCACCACCACATGTTGAACATGTTTTTTCACCAGTTCCACCTTTACCTGAACATACATCACATGTATCTTTAATATTTACTTCAAATGACTTTTCAGTTCCGTACACAGCATCTTCAAATGGAATAGTAATATTAACTTCCATATCAGCACCACGAGTTTGTCTTCTTCCTCCTCTTGAACTTCTTCCTCCAAAGCCACCTGAGAATCCACCACCAAACACTTGTGATAAGATTTCATCAAGTCCCATATCAGAAAAGTCAAATCCTTGGAATCCTCCTCCATATCCACCTGGGCCAGTTCCATCAAATGCACCTGATCCAAATTGATCATATGTTTTTCTCTTTTGTTCATCAGATAAAACTTGATAAGCTTCACTTATTTCTTTAAATTTAGCTTCATCACCAGTTTCTTTATTATCTGGATGGTATTTCTTGGCTAATTTTCTAAATGCTGATTTTACATCTTGTGTAGTAGCATTTTTATCTATACCTAATGTTTCATAGTAATCTTTATTACTTGCCATCTATTTCACCTTCTCTTTTGTTAATTCGATATATTTCATTAATAATTCATCATAATAGTTAATAGCATTAATATATACTTTTTCATCACATATATCAATTCCTAACACTTTAATTCTATCTGTAATGGAAATATCAGAACCTAATGATAAATATTTAATATAATTATTAATTATATCTTTATCTCCATTATTAATTAAATTAATAATATTTGCAGATACTACAACTCCTAATATATATGCTAATGGATAAAAATCACGGTAATATAATTGTTTTAATATCCATAATTGTGATGAATACTCATCCGGTTCAAAACAATCACCATATTGTTTCTTTTGATATTTATCACATAATTCATTTAAATATTGTGATGATAACTCATTACCATCTTTAGAATAGATATACATATCTCTCATAATATTTAAATGAGATGTATATCCATAAAAATAATTATTATATATATTTAATAATCTAGCAATTCCAAATTGTTTTTCTTTATTATCTATTGAATTATTTATTAGATAATTAGATAATAACATTTCATTTGTTATTGAAGCTATTTCAGCAATAATAGTATCTATTCTTCTATGCATTATATCGTTATTTAAATTAACTAATTGATGATTAACAGAATGACCACATTCATGAATCATCTTATAGACTGAAGATATATCATCATTAAAAGTTAACATTATCTTTGAATGTCCACCATTAATTGGACAACAGAAATTACCATTATTTCTATTATTATAGTAATAATAATTAATATCTTTATTATCAAATATACCTTTAAATAAATCATAGTATTCTTTACCAAATATAGAAACTGTATCTAAACACATTTGCTGTGCATCTTCTACTGAATAATTTTTATCATATGACATTAAAGGTTGATCAACATCATATAATCTTAATTTATCTATTTTTAATGTATCTTTTAAATATTCGTAATAATGAAATTGATTAGATCTATCAGTAATACTTGATAAAATATCAAGTATTTTAGATGGAATATTTCTATTAAATAACACATAATCAATATAATTATTAAATCCATTTTTAATAGATTCATCATTATTAGATTTTACATGTCCATTTAAATATGAAGCAAACTCATCAATATGTTTAGTAAATTGAGAACGATACTTATTATATGCATCCTCTCTTACATTTCTATCTTTATTATCTAATAATGATGAAATATTACCTTTATTAATTGTGATAGATTCACCATCTACTTCAACAGTTCCAAAATCATTTATACTATTATATAATTCTTGTCTTTTATTAAAAAAAGAGTAATCAATATTAATAGTTCTTTTTTGATTATTAATTATATCATCTAACATATTTTTGTATTTAGATAATCTCGTATCATTAATTAGATTATTATATTCTTCTTTATTTAAAACAGATATATAAGAAATTAATCTTGTATATATATTTGATACTTTTTCACTTATTTTTTTATAATAATTGAGTTTATCAGAACAATCATTTCTAGTCATATCTTCAGCATTAAGTAAAAATAAATAATTATTTATTCTATCTAATTCAAATATAACTTGATTATATTCTTCTAAAAAATTATATAAAGTATCATGATTATTTAAAGAATCTACATATAAACTTAATTCATCTATCTTTTTATCAATACTCTTTAAAACATCATTTAAAGCATCTAAATCAGAATATATATCAGTTAAGTTCCACATATATTTATCTGGAATATTTGTTTTATTATCATATTTATTCATTTATTATACCTTTTCTTCTTTATTTAATTCTACAAATCTATCTAACATTGAATTAAAATATTCTATTGCTTTAATATATACATTTTTATCAGTTATATCAATACCTAATACTTTAAATACATCAGGATAATCATGATCTGTACCTGTAGATAAGAACTTAATATAATTATCTAACATCTCTTTATTACCATTTAATATTTCACTTGCAACATAAGATGCAATAGAAATACACATAGCGTATGCATATAAATAATAATTCATGTAATAATGACTTCTAGATATCCAAGATAATCCATAGTAATCATCTTTATTAACTATACCACCTTGATATTTATCTAAATATTCTTTAGTTAAAGATTCCATATAATCAGATGTTATAGTATTACCTTCATTAACATAATCATAGAAATCTTGTTCCATCTTACCTTCTCTTACAGCTCCAAATAGATTAGATACAATTACACCTAAGATATTTTCAATACCTTTAAGTTTTTCTTTATTATCTCTTCCATTTTCAGCTAAATAAGATGATAGTAAACATTCATTGGTCAATGAAGCTACTTCACTTATAAGTGAAGATACATCTCTATATTGTAATGGGTTATTTTCATTTATATATTGACCATGTACATTATGCCCACCTTCATGAATAACTGTTGATACAGATTCTATATCATAATTCCAACTCATTAATATACGTGAATCAAAATCTAAACCTGATATTGAATATCCACCAGAACATTTACCAGGATAACAAGCATAATCAATATAATGTTTATCAAATATCTTCTTAAAATGATTATAATAATCTTCACCTAATGGTTTAATAGCATTTAAACAAATCTCTTGTGCATCTTCTATAGAATATTCTTTATCATATTTAACAAAATCTAATGCTAAATCACATTGATCTAATTCATCAACCTTTAATGTATCCTTAAATACATTATAGTACTTATGTAATACATCTAAGTTTTCCTCTACAGCAGATACAAGAGCAACATAAGCTTCATTAGGCATTTTATTACCAAATAATTTAGCATCCCAAGCATCTTTATACCCATGTATTTTTGATGTAGTAATATTAGTCTTAACATAACTATTAAGTAAAGATGCAGACATAGGTGCATATTGTTTTAATACTTCATAGTATTTGCTTCTTACTTCTTTTCTAATTTCTTTATCATCATTCTTCATCAAACGTCTAAGATTAGTTTGAAGGATTTTTTCTTCTTCTCCACCTACTTTAACAGTTCCATAGTTATTAAGTGAATTTAACATTGTTTGAGACATATTCTCATAATTCATAGCAGCATTAGTTAATTCATTAATAATTATTTCTTTCTCAGATGGTAATATATGCTCTTTTAATCTATAAATATTATCTAAAGTATATTTATATTCATCTAACTTTTTATTGTCATATAAAGCCTTATAATCATCATCTGACAAAGATAATATTTCATCATTAAAGAATGAGACATTACTCATATATTTAGTAAATAAATCTTCTATCTTATTAAGTCTATCCATGTTTTCTGAATTACCTAATTCTTGATCATTAATAACATATGCATAGATATTTAATCTAATTAATAAAGCAGATAAATTAGCATCATAATCTAAGAATTCATATAATTTATTTGAATCTTTAGTACATCCTTTATATGATGATGCTTTCTCAACTTCGTTCTTAGCTTTATCAAATAACTGATTGTATTCATTAATATCCTTACATATTTCAGTTAAATCCCATTTATATTTATCCGGAACTTCTTGTCTCGATTTATATTTTTGCATAATCTCTATCCCTTCAAATAATAGGTTTAAAAGTTCTAGTCACCTAGAACTTTTATTATCCTACTTATTTACAAATTCTGCTTCTTGAGCTGTATCATCAGATGATGAATCACTTGATTCATTGTTATTAGCATTTGCGTTAGCTCCTGCTTCTTGATATACACGTCCAGCTAATTCCATAGCTTTATCTTGTAATTCTTTAGTCTTATTCTTTAATGTTTCTACATCAATAGAATCTTTAGACATTTCATCTTTAACAGTTTGAATCTTATCTTCGATGTCTTTCTTTTCATCATCTTTAACTTTATCACCAAGATCTCTTAATGCACCTTCAGCAGCAAAGATTGATTGTTCAGCATCATTCTTAGCATCAGCTATTTCTTTTCTCTTTTCATCTTCTGCTTTATTAGCTTCTGCTTCTTTCATCATCTTATCTATTTCTTCATCAGATAAGTTAGTATTATTTGTAATTGTAATCTTTTGTTCTTTATTTGTACCTAAATCTTTAGCAGTAACATTAACGATACCATTTGCATCAATATCAAATGTAACTTCAATTTGAGGTACACCACGTCTAGCTGGAGGAATATCTGTTAATTGGAATCTTCCTAATGTTTTATTATCAGCAGCCATTGGTCTTTCACCTTGTAATACATGTACATCAACAGCTGGTTGATTATCTTCAGCAGTTGAGAATACTTGTGAATGTTTATGAGGAATTGGAGTATTTCTTTCAATTAATTTAGTAAATACACCACCTAATGTTTCAATACCAAGTGATAAAGGAGTAACATCAACTAATACTAAGTCATTTACTTCACCAGTTAATACACCACCTTGAATAGCTGCACCCATAGCTACAACTTCATCAGGGTTAACTGATTTATTTGGTTCTTTTCCTAATTCTTTCTTAACTAATTCTTGAATATATGGAATTCTTGAAGAACCACCAACTAATACTACTTGATCAATATCAGATGAACTTAACTTAGCATCTTTTAATGCTTGTCTTACTTGATCTAATGTAGAATCAAATAAATCTTTATTTAAATCTTCAAATTTAGCTTTTGATAATTCAGTTTCGAAGTTAACTGGAGCACCATCAACTTGACCAATGAATGGTAAACTTATTGTTGTGCTTGATGCTTGAGATAAAGCTTTCTTAGCTTTTTCAGCTTCATCTTTAATTCTTTGCATTGCAGTTGTATCGTTAGTTACATCTGCTTTAGTATCTTTCTTAATTTCTTCAACAATCCAATCAGAAACTCTCTTATCGAAGTCATCTCCACCTAATTTATTATTACCAGCTGTAGATTTAACTTCAAATACACCATCACCTAATTCAAGGATAGATACATCGAATGTACCACCACCTAAATCGTAAACTAAAATAGTTTGTGATTTATCTTGTTTATCTAAACCATATGCAAGTGATGCAGCAGTTGGTTCATTTACAATTCTATCAACTTCTAATCCTGCTATCTTACCAGCATTCTTAGTTGCTTGTCTTTGAGCATCATTAAAGTATGCAGGAACTGTAATAACAGCCTTTATTACAGGTTCACCAAGATAGCTTTCCGCATCTTTCTTAATCTTACCTAAAATCATTGCTGAGATTTCTTCAGGTGTATATTCCTTACCATTAGCTTTTACTTTTTTACCAGATCCCATTAATCTTTTAATTGATGAAATAGTATTATCTGCGTTAGTTATTGCTTGTCTTTTAGCTTGAGCACCAACTAATATTTCATTACCTTTAAATGCTACTACAGATGGAGTTGTTCTTTCACCTTCTGCATTAGCTATAACTACAGGAGAACCTCCTTCTAATACTGAACAACATGAATTTGTTGTACCTAAATCTATACCAATTATCTTTGCCATATATATCTACTTCCTTTCTTATTGTGATACTTTAACCATGGCAGGTCTAAGTAATTTATCTTTATATATATATCCTTTTTGTAATACATCTAATACTTTATTAGCTTCTACTCCTTCAACAGTTTCAGTAGCTACAGCTTGATGTATACTTGGATCAAATTCAACATCTTTTTCATCTATAACTTTAACATTCTTATTATCTAAGATTTCTACTAGTTTTCTATATATCATCTTAAATCCTTCTAAGAATTGTTTGTTTTCATCATTTTCAAGAGATAAAGCTCTTTCAAAATTATCTATTATCGGTAATAAGGATTTAATTAATTCTTCACCATCATATTTTAATAGTTTTTGAATATCTTCTTCTCTATGTCTTTGAATATTTTGAAGTTCAGCATTTAATCTTAATGTTTTCTCTTGTTCATTAATTAAAGCATCATTTAAGAGTTGTAATTTTTCTTCTAATAGTTTTTCCTTTTTATTATCTTTATGATGTCTTTCATGCTTCTTTTCTTCTTTAACTTCTTCTTTTATTTCTTCTTGTTTAATTTCTTCGTTCATTTACTTCACCTATTTATCTAAATATTGTTTTAAGAAATTCAATAATGATACAACTTTATCATATTCCATTCTCTTAGGTCCGATTATTGCTAAAGTTCCTTCTTCATTACCTACATGATAATGAGTCTTGATAATAGTTACATCCTTATCAAATTCTGTTTCATCACCTATATATACATTAATACCTTCATCATCAGTTCTTATTTTTTGAACTAATTCATTATTTTCAAGTTTAGATACCATCTCTTTTAATTTGTTTGTATCTTCATATTCTTGATAATCTAATAGATTAGTCTTTCCTTTAAATACGACATCTGCATTATCGACTGCAAAGTCACGGAAAGCTGATGAGAAGAAATTACATACTTCTTCATATCTATTAATTACTTCTTTAATCATAGGTTTAATATCTAATTCAAGTCTTTCATTAACTTTATCAATTGGAGTACCAATTAATGCTTTATTAATAATCTCAGATGTTTGAATTAATTCTCTTAAATCAATGTCACCTTCAACATTAACTTGTTTATTTTCAACATCACCTTGATTTGTAACTAATACCGCAACAACCTTTTTATAACCATCTTGATCAGTGTTATTATCTAAAGGAATAATACTTATTTGTTTTAAAGTAGCATTCTTAGATGATTCACCAATCACTACAGATGTATAGTGCGTAATATCACTTATTATTTCCATACATTTAGAAATAGCATCAGATACCACTAAACTATTATTATTTAATATTGTTTGAAGCTTTAATACTTCTTCACCATTCATTTCTTTAGGTTTCATTAAGTTTTCTACATAATATCTATATCCTTTTTCAGATGGAATTCTACCACTTGATGTGTGTTCTTTTTCAATAAATCCTAAATCTTCAAGTTCAGCCATATCATTACGTATTGTTGCACTAGAAACATTAAATTTATCAACCAAAGATTTTGAACTAACAGGCTTAAAATCTGAGATATAATTTTCTACTATATCTTTTAATATTGCCTCTTGTCTCTCTCCCATTTAATCACTTCCTAGCACTCTTTTCTTTCAGTGCTAATACTAATATAAAACTATAATTAGCACTTGTCAATAGATATTGCTAATTATTTAATATTTGACAACAAAAAAATAGGTTTCAACCTATTTTAATTTGTTTTGTAATTTATTAAATTTCTTTTGTGCTTGTCTAGCATCTACAACTTTATGAGTTGGTGTTGATGGGTATAATGGAATAATCTCAGTTAAATAACACTTATGTGTTGGAGACATATCTAATAACTTATTATTAATAACATCTCTATAATTTCCATTTTCTTTTAGTACTACAGTTTTATACTTTCTTTGAATAAATTTCCCATCATCTGTACCTATATATTCTTCTACGTGTGCAGAGAATAATTTATTTACGCTAAATAATTCATTCATTTTTTTCACCCCCGGTGATTACATATAATAACACGTATTAAACAAAAAGAAAAGGAGAAATTTTATTCTCCTCCTTGTATCATATTATCATACTCTCCGTTTTGCATTTTATTACCAATTAAGTTTTGGAAAGCTAAACGAACTTCATCATATAAATTCTTATCATTTACATCTTTAAGATATTCTTCACCTTCAATGTTAATAGCTTCAAATATAATATATTCATTTGTTGGAGTATCATCTGGTAATACTCTTACAGAATATACAAATCTTCTTCCACCTACATTTACTTCTTCTAACAATAAGAATTCCTTACCATTTTCTAGTGTCACTACATTACCTATTTCTATCATATCACTTCACTCCTTTATTATCTTCTAAATGTTGACTTTATATCTTCTAATTCGTCATTTAATTCTTTTCTCAAAGATTCTTCATCTACATTTGTTTTATCAATATCACGCTTCATTACACTAATGAAGAATGGATATCCATCAGTTCCATATATTCCAGAACCTTCAACAAAATTATATTTACCATATTTATCAATAAAATATGGATTACTTAATATTTCATTTAGTCTATTCTTTTCTTCATCAGTTAAAGATAAATATGTATCAGACTCATCATCATTATGATCATGATGAATTTGAATACCTTCTTTTAAATTCATTGCAGGTACTACTTCTTTACCGTTTTCATCTGTCATACCAGCATTTAATACATCAATGAATTGCATTATTGATTTATCATAAGTGTTTACGTTTCCTTTTTGATTTTCTAGACTATCTCCATGAACATCATCAAATGAAACATATTCATCTTCATCAACTTCTATTGGTTCGTTATTACCAAACATTTCATCATATTCTTTTGCTTCCTTCTTAGTAACATAGAAATAATCATCTTTACTATTTAATACAAATAAATGCTCTAAATTATCAATAGTTACTTTAGGTTTTAATGATGAAGATGTAATTTTTTTATTGAATTTTTCATCTAAATAATCTCTATTAATATTTTCCTTTTTAGAAGGAGATATTTCAGAACCATCTAGATTTTTAGCAATAATCTTACCATTTTCATAATCAAATATTAATTTTAATTCATATTGACGAGCCATCTCTTTTAATTGACTCTTTTTAATAGCTACCATGATATCTTTAATACTAAATCCACCAGCAGCAGTTGTTACTAGAGCTCCACCGGCAGTAGCAGGAGCATTAACACTAGCAAGTCCAAATGCTGTTAATAACATACCAGCAATTCCTAATCCAATTTTTTCAACTGGAGGAATTCTTCTTGCTCTAACTTTAACCATTTCTCTTAATGCTGCTTGATCTTCTTCAGTAGTTAAATGTATTTCTCTATCATCTACTTTTTCTTCAGGATGTAATAAAGCTCTAGCCATTTTCTCATCCTCAGCAGTATCTTCATATTCTTCAGATTCTAATAAATCTTCATCATATAACTCTTCTTCTACTTCTTCATAATCTTCAAGATCATCATCATATTCTTCATATTCTGTCTCAGTAGGTTCTTCTATTGTTTGTTCTGCTTTCTCAATAGGTTCATTTAATTCTTCTTGAACAAGTTCTTCTTTAACCTCTTCTTTAACTTCTTTTTGAGGTTTTGTAGTTTTTGTTTTTCCTTTAGTTGCATCATCAATCATTCTAATAATGTCGTTCATTTCATCTTCTTCAGAAGCGTATTGAATATCGTTATTTATATAATCTTCAAGATCATTATTCTTTTCAGATGTTTCTGGAGAAGTTATTTCATGTATATTATTAGATTCTTTTTCTTCATTATTAACTGATACAGGAACAAATTCTTCTTCATTAATACCTTCAACATTTATATCAGTCTTTAATTCTTCTGGAGTAAGAGAAGCATTTTTTTCCTTTTCCATTTCTTCTTTAACTTCAAACAAGACATCTACAGCTGATTTTTCAGTTGGTTCTTGAGGTTTGGTTTCAAATGCTTGTGAATATTGTTCTTCACGATTTTGAACTACCTTTTCAGGTTCGTTTGATTCAATTTCACCTTTTTCATCATATAATGACTTTTTTTGTAATTGTTCTTCAGTTAAAATTGGTTCATCAGGATTTGTTCTTTCAACATCTTTAAAATCATCTTCAGTTAATACATCCTCATCATCTTCTATAGGAATATTCTCTGATGGAGTATCTAACTCAACGTTTAAATCATCCTCTGTAACATATTCTCTTTCATCATCAGTCGATGATGATACTTCTTCACCAAATCTTTCTTTAATTTCTTCTTCAGTTATCGCTGGTTCTTCTTTTTCTTCATATTCTTCTCTAAGAGGAACATGTACTATTTCAGGGACTGGAATAGTTTGTTCAATGTTTTGTTGAGCTTCTACAACATCTTCTTTTAATCTAGGAGCTCTAACTGGTCTTAATTCTCTATTTAATAATCTAGAACGTCCTTCAGAAGGAGTTTCAGTATTTAATACTTCTTCAACAGGTTCTATAGTTCTACTGATTTCAGGTAAATCACGTAAAGGAGTTTTAAATAACTTATTACTTAATGAATATGCTGAATCATGTCTATCTTTATAGAATTTAGTGAACTCTTTACTTTCATCATCAGTTAAACCAAGTTTTCCTTCAATTGCAGCAATATAATAGTTTCTTAATGTAGATAAACCTAAGATAATACCATTAACATATTGTTTAACATGATCTTTAATAGTTTTAATCTTTTCTGCAAAAGTTTTAGGTTTTGATTCTTCCTTAACAACTGGAGTTTCAACTTTTTCATCTACTTTATCACCAGTAGCTCTCGCACTCATGTTATTTAAGAAATCATCAAATTTATTGTCGCCTTTTAATACAGTATTCTCTGGTTGAATAACTGGTTTAGGTTCTTCAACCTTTTCTTCCTTAACTGGTTCTACAGTTGTTGATGGTTTAGATAATCCTAAATCACTTAGGAACATTTCATATTCAGGACCTACAGGTTCATATATATCTCTAGAATAAGCATATGCAATTTGTTCATCTGTTAATCTTGGATCCCATTTAGGTTCAGTCTTAGTTTCTACTTTAATTGGATCTAATCCATGTTCTCTTAAGAACATTTCATATTCTTGTCCAACTGGTTCATATATATCTCTAGAATAAGCATCTAAGATTTGTTCTTCTGTTAATCTTGGATCCCATCCTGGTTTTGTATTATTTGTTTTTTCAACTACAACTGGTGTAGGTTTTACTTCAGGTACAACTGGAGCAGATTTTACTTCAGGAGCACTGAATACTTCATCATAAGTAGGATTCTCAACTGGAGTTTCTTCTACTTCTTCAACAGTATTGATAATTGGAGCTTCACTTACCTCAGCTGGTTCAATACCATATGCTTGATTTATAAAATTATTTAATTCAATTTTTGCGTCATATCTTTCTTGTTGAATAGTTGGTGTTGCTTCTATTTCTTTTCTACCATTTACTAATTGATCATCAATAATTTTCCAGTCAGCAAAAGTATCAGTAAGAATAGTACGATATTGTTCTACCATTTCTTCATTATTACTTTTATTAATGAAGTTTAAGATTCCTTCAATTCTCTTATCAAAGAATCTCTTTACTTCTTCACTAGTAACATTCTTGTCGAATCCATAATGTTCTAACACAAAATCAGCAACAGTCATAGAATCATCATTGATAAATTCTTTTGCATCACTTAACAATTGTAAGAATTCTTCATCTTCCTCAAAATTAGGATTATAGCCTAATAAAATATCTAAAGAACGAAGTTTTGCATTTCTCTCTTCTTTTGATAATCTCTCATCATCAATTATAATCTTTCTTAATTTTTCAACAGTTTCTTGTCTCATAAAATTCGCCACCTTTTTATACTTATTTTTTAATAAGCATACTATTCAACTATACATAATCATTCTATCATAAAAATATCAATAAAGTATATGTTTTTTTATCAAAAAATAGAAAAAGCGCTAAATATTTTCTAATTTAACGCTTACTAGTTTTGATACACCAGATTCTTGCATTGTTATACCATATAAGTTATTGGCATATTCCATTGTTCTCTTCTTATGTGTGATAACAATAAATTGAGTATGATTCTCATAATTTTTAAGATAAGTACAGAATGTATCTACGTTATTATCATCTAATGCAGCTTCTACCTCATCTAGTATAACAAATGGTATTAATCTTATATTTAATATACTAAATAATAAAGCAATAGCTGTTAATGTATTCTCTCCACCAGATAATGTATTGATTGATTTTAAATTCTTACCTGGAGGACATGCAGATATATCTACACCTGTATTTAAATAATCATCTGGGTTAGTTAATGATAAACTAGCACTTCCACCTTTAAATAATTGTTTAAAGACTTTACCAAATTCTTCATTAACTTTATCAAATGTTTCTTTAAATCTTACTTTCATTGTTTCATCTAAATCAGTTATAACTTGCATTAAATCATTTATAGCATTCTCTAAATCACTTCTTTGTTCAGTTAAGAATGTATATCTTTCATTAATTCTATTATATTCTTCAATAGAACCAACATTTACATCTCCTAAATCTCTTATATTACGTCTTAAGTGATTTACTTTAGTTCTTGCTACATCTTCATCTAAATCAAGTATATAATCATCTTTAGCTTTTTCATAAGTGATTTGATATTCTTCAGATAATCTATTAAGTAAGTTATCTAATTTAATATCCATCTTACCTATTTCTATTTCTAATTCTTTAGTTTCATTTAATTTCTTATTATATTCAGAATTAATCTTTCTATTTTGAATTTCTAATTCTTCAATAGATTGAGATAAATCATTTTTATCATTCTTAAGTTTAGATAAATGTTCACTTGTTAAATCTTTATCAGTAGATATTTTTAAGTACTCATCCATGATCTTGTCTAATTCTTTATCAGATGCATCATTTTTGATATTATCTACACCTTTAAGTTCATCTTGAATTTTAGTTAAACGATCATTATAAGTGTTTAACTCAGACATTCTTGATGATAATAAAGTATTACTGATAGTATAAGCTTCTTTTTGTTTAAATAAGTTAGCTTCTACTATATTTATTTCTTTATCTAATTCATTAAGATTTTCTTCTATATTCTTTATTTGTACTTCATTTGTACTTAAATCTTTATATAGATTATCTAATTCATATTTAATATTAATTAATCCTGCAGTTTGTTTCTTGAAACCACCTGTCATAGATCCACCAGTATGTGATATATCACCATCAAGTGTAATAATACGATACTTATAATCTAACTTTTTACCTAATTTATTCATTGAGTCTAAATTATTTACTACTAGAGTATTACCTAATTGGTTCTCAACTATATTTTGATATAAAGGATCATATGTAACAAGCTCTGATGCTAGTCCAATATAACCTGGAACTTCTTTTGCATCTTTAATTACATCTTCACTTAATAATCTAGATTTAATAATGCTTATTGGAAAGAATGTTGCTCTTCCTAGTTTATTATCTTTTAAGTATTCAATTGCTTTAGATGCATCAGTTTCTTTATCAACAACTATTACATTTTGATTAGCACCTAATGCTGTTTCAATAGCATTTGCATATTTTTCTTCAGTATCAATTAATTTAATTAAGATATCATGTAATCCAGATAATCTAGGATTATTAATAACTGATTTAACTGCAAATGGTATTTTAGAATCATTTTCAATAGATTCATTTAAAACTTCTATTTTATTTTTAATATTAAATTCATCTCTATTACGTTTATTTAATTCATCTAATAGAGTATTCTTCTTAATATTTAAGTTATTTAATTCTTCTTGTAGTTTTTCTTCATCTTTTTTATTATCCTTAACTTCTTGAGTTACGTCTTTAATACTATTTTCAAGAACTGTTATATTCTTCTTTAAATCTAATTCATCATTCTTTAAGTTGATGATGTTATTCTCTAGTTTTTGATCTTCAACTTCATATTTTTTTCTTTCTTGAAGTAATTGTTTCTTACTATCTAATGAATATAATTCTTCAGATAATTTCATTAACTTATTAGATTCTTCATTTATTTCTTCATCTAACTTTAATAATTTAGCTTTTAATCCTTCTAGTTTTGAATTATCAATAGAATTAGAGTTATCCATGTTAAGTATTTCTTCATTAACCTTCTCTAATCTATCTTTCTTTTCTTGATAATTATCATTTATATTCTTAATATCAGATGCAAGTAAAGCTATTTCAATATCTTGAAGTTCTTTCTTATATTCTAAATATTTAGTTGCTACTTCAGCTTGTTCTTTTAATGGATTTAAATTTACTTCTAATTCATTAATAACTAATGAAACCTTCTCTAAATTATTATTAGTATTATCAAGCTTACGCATTGTTTCTTCTTTTCTCTTCTTATATTTTAAAACACCTGCAGCTTCTTCAATTATTATTCTTCTATCAGATGATTTACCTTTTAAAATATCTTGAATCTTACCTTGAGAAATAATTGAGAATGAATCAGGATTAGATCCTGAATCTAAGAATAAATCAGTTATATCTTTTTTTCTTACCTTTGTATTATTGATGTAATATTCATTTTCACCAGTCTTATATACCTCTCTTTTTATTTCTACTTCTTCATAAGGAGTTGCAAGGTATTTATCTCTATTATCAAATGTTAAAGATACCCAAGCATGATTTTGTTTTTCACGAGAAGATGATCCCATGAAAATAACATCAGTCATGGAATCTCCAGATCTAATTTCTTTTAATGATGATTCACCTAATACCCAACGAACAGCATCCACTACATTAGATTTACCAGATCCATTTGGACCTACTATACCTGTAATACCATCATTAACTTGTATTTCAATTGTATCTGCAAATGATTTGAAACCATGTGCTTTTATACTTAATAATTTCATATTATCACCTAAGCCATCTTACTTATTGCATCTTTAGCTGCATTTTGTTCAGCTTCTTTTTTAGAGTGTCCTACCCCTTTACCTAGAACAAGTCCATCCACTAAACAATTAACTTCATATATCTTATTGTTTTGAGGTCCTTCCTCTTTTACTACTACATACTCTAAAATCTTTTGTTGAGCTTGTAATACCTCTTGTAAATATGTTTTATAATCTTCAATAAATTTATGATTACTTTCAACATATGGTTTAATTATATCTAAAGCATATTTCTTTGCTACTGAATAACCATGTTCTAAGAATATAACTGCTAGTACAGATTCAAAACAATCTGCAACAATTGATTGAAGACCTTTCTCTACACCATTTCCATATCTTATATGTTTATCTAATCCAATAGATATAGAATATTCATTTAAAGCTTCTTCACATACATATGATGCTCTAGTTTTAGTCATCTTACCTTCATCACCTTTATAATAAAGATAGAAGTATTCTGATGTTGCTAACTCTAAAACAGCGTCTCCTAAAAACTCAAGTCTTTCATATGACTCACAATTATTCTCATTTGCATATGATGAATGAGTTAAAGCAGTTAATAATAATTCTTCATTTTTTATAACAATACCACGTTCATTTAAAAAATCCATGATTATCACCATACATAATTATACATAATATCGTAAGTTTAATCTAGATATAATTTACAAAATGCTTAAAAATTGGTATATTTTAATAGAAATAAAAAGGAATGATTAGATGAAAAAATATGTATTATTAATAGGATTATTAATTATAAGTACATTTGCATTAACAGGATGTATTAAGAAAGATAATATGGATGATATAAAGATAATTACTACAACATATCCAATTACAAATCTAGCAGAAGAAATATATGGTAATTACTCTACTGTTACATCTATATATCCAAATGGTGTTAATATTAATGAATATGAAATAACAGATAAACAAATTAAAGAATATGCTAAATCTGATTTATTCATTTATAACGGATTAGATGTTAATGAAAAAAGAATAGCTACTAGATTATTAAATCAAAATAAAAAAATTAAACTAATTGATGCCACTCAAGGATTAACTTATTCTTCATCATTTGAAGAACTATGGTTATCACCAGCTAATTACTTAATGATGGCTCAAAACATTAAAGTACACTTAAGTGATGAGATTAAATCAACAGTTATTAAAAGGGATTTAGATAAGAGATATGAAAACATGAAATTAAAGATATCTAAATATGATGCTCAATTTAAAATAATTGCAGAAAATACTGATAAAAAAGATGTAATAATAGCTAATAATTCATTAAAGTTCTTATCTAGATATGGATTTAATATTATTAGTATTGATCCATCAGAAGATAGAATAAGAACAAATACTACTCAAGCAAAAGAAAACATAAAGAACAATAAAAATAAAACAATATTTGTTATTGATAGTTCAAATGATAAAGTTAATGAAATAACTAAATCACCTACAATAGTAAAATCAATGACTATACTATCAGAAGATGATATTAAAAATAATGAAACATATGAAACAATGATGAATAAATTTATAGATAATTTAAGAACTGAGGTGTATTCATAATGAAAGATTTACTTATATCACATATTGATTTAGATGGAGTATCTCCTAACGTATTATTAAGCTTAACTAATAGAAAATTTGAATATAAGAATATAGAATTATCAGATGTAGATAAAACTTTTGATGAATACTTTAAAAAAGATTTAAAGAAATATGAAAACATATATATAGTTGATTTAACATTAACAGAACATGCACATGAATTAATTCAGCAATCTAAATTAAATAATATTCATGTATTTGATCATCATGCATCACATGAATTTGCAGTTAATTATGATTACACAGATATTAGAGTTGAAATTAACGGAAAGAAAACATGTGGTACTGAATTATTCTATTTATATTTTAAGAAAAAATATAAAGAACTAAATAAACCTAATATAGAAGATTATGTAGATTTAGTTACTCAATTAGATACATATACATTTAAAGATGAAACTAAAGCTCAAAACTTAAATACTCTACATGATTTATTAGGTCATCAAGAATTTATTAAAACTATTACAAGAAGATTAAAGAAAAATAATAAAACATTTGAGTTTACTCAATTTGAAAAGAAACTATTCAAGATTCAAAGAAATAAAATAGATAGATATATTCTAAATAAAGAATCTGAAATGAAAAAGTTTATTATTGATGGACATAAATGTGGTGTTGTATTTGCTGAAACAAATAAATCAGAATTAGGTAATTATTTATCTGGTAAGAATCCTGATTTAGATTTAATAGTATTATGTGATGCTTCATCAAGATTTAGTTTAAGAACTAAAAAAGATGATGTTGATTTAAATGTATTTGCTTCTCACTACTCTGGTGGTGGACATAAAAAAGCTGCTGGTATTATGTTTAGTGATGAAAACAGAAAAAAAATAATAGAAAACTTTTTTAAAGAAGTAAAAGAAGATACTAACTAGTATCTTTTTTATTTATTGACTATAACTAATTATTTAGATATAATTATGTTTGTTATGCAGCAGTACTCAAGAGGTCGAAGAGGGATCCCTGCTAAGGATTTAGGCGGGCGAATGTTCGCGCGGAGGTTCAAATCCTCTCTGCTGCGCCATTAATTGAATAAAAAAGAAGATATTAATTATCTTCTTTTTTTGTTTCACAATTACATTCTTTGCATGCACATTCTTTTTCTTCAGAACAATTACATTCTTTGTTCTCTTCACATCCACATGTACATTCTTCATTGCACTTACATTCACCTTCACAAGTACATTCTTTACCTTCTTGGCATCCACATGTGCATTCTTCAGTACAATTACACTTCTTTACTTCTTCCATGATTAACCTCCTATTCATATATTCTTTCTAAATTAATATTTATTTTAGTTCCTGTTGATCTTATATTATCTGTATATTGATAATAATCATCACCAACATTAACTTTATTATATTCATATATTTCTATCTTATCTAGGTCTAATCCTTCAATTTTATACATTCTAGGGTATTTCTTTACAACACTTATTAATAAATCTTCTAATGTATCAAATACATTATTATCAATTAGCCAAGATGATTCCATTAATACATATTTATTATCTTGTTCAACTACACAGAATGTATGTCTAGCAATCTTATTAGGTACATCATATATAATATTATATTTTTTATATGATATGTTTTCTTTATCTAATAAGTAAGCTATTACTTCAGTTTGTTCATAACAAGTACCAACTTTATATTTTAAAGTATCATCAACACTCATTAATCTATAATTATCTAAATAATAATCTCTCTTTGCATTTTTATGAACAACTCCATCTGATGTAACAAAACCATAATGAATTTGTTTTATTTCATTTAATATATTTAATAACTTTTCATTCATATTAATCACATAATTATTATAACATAAAAAAGAAGATATTATTTTATCTTCTTTTATTCATTAGGAATATTATTTATACCTATTTTATCTTTAGCATCTACCTTTTCACTTCTAAAGTTTACATTGTTGGCTTCTGCTATTTTATTTATATCTTGATATTCTATTTCTCCTAATGGTAATACTAGTTTCTTGATATCTTCTTCACTTAATAATGACATCTTTTCACTTTCATCAAATACTTGGTTTACTCCTGGTATTATCTTATTTCCTTCTTTTCTTGCATATACTCCACATGAGATGTGTCCTATATGTAAGTCTTTTGATACCATCTTTAATGTATCTATTAATACATATTTATTGTATACCTTATTTAAATCTATTGTTGGATAACTTGTTATTGTCTTATTTATATTATCCTTACTTACTTGAGTTATATCTTGTTCATATAAATCTATTCCAAGCTTATCACATACTTGTCTTGCATATGTTAATTGATCTAGATTCTTTCCATTATTGATGAATAATGCTGAAACTTTATAATTCTTTTCTTGTAGTAATTTAGCTGCTACTGCACTTCCTACACTTCCAGAGATTCCAATTAAGACTTTCTTTCTTAACAAGATTGGTAATAACCAGATTAATAATCCTATTATTCCTAATCCTCCAATTACTGCTAGAACAATCCACCATGGGAATGGTTTTTTAACATGTATTTCAATGTCATCACCCTTAACCTCTTCTGTGGTTGTTCTTCTTCTTGTTGTTTCAGTAGTTTCTTCTGTTGTTGTTTCCTCTGTAGTTTCTTCCGTTGGTTTTGTTGTATCTGTTGGAGTTGAAGTTTTTCTAGGTGGTCGAGTTCCAGTTTCATTAGATGTACTTGAACTAGTTGTAGTTGTAGGTATTTCATCAAAGTATAACTTAAATACTGTTCCATCTTCTACTTCAGGATCTATTTCAACTACTCCTCCATGAGAAGGTAATTGATTATCATTCATGAATACTCTTTTTAATGAGAATCCATCATATAAAGTATGAGCATTTTCAAAGTATTGTACATCTACCTCTATCTTTTCATTAGATAATATTTGTACTTCTTTAGTCTTTTCAAATGAGTCCACTTTAGCAGTATTTTTATATAATTCTACCGTATATTTAATTGTTTTAACTTGATTATCATCAATAGATGAAGCAATATTTAATACACCATAGTTATGAGCAGTCATACCTATATTAATATCTTGATTAGTCCAAACAGATAAATCTTCTTTTGTCTTAATTTTAGGATTATCAGTTAATGCAACTTTATTATCTAAATTATTAACTTGATATTCATTTGTTTTATAAGCAAAAGTTGGTTGAATTAATGATTTAAAGAATCTAACAATTGCTTTACCAGCATTTGCAATAATATTTGATAATGAATTATCAGTAGATATAACCTGACCAGTAACTTTAGTATATGAATTACCAGTTATCGCTGCGGCACCTCTAATAATTGGTGAATTATTATTACATTTTCCTATTTCACCAATAATAAGAACACCTTGATTATCGATTACAATACCATTTGCATTTTCCATTGAAGATGTATCATTTGGCTCTATTTCACCATTTGGATCATCAATAATAGTTAATGTACCTTGATTTATAATTCCTTTTTCAAGTCCATCAAAATTTAATGTATGACCTTCTAAAGCAAGTGTAATATTCACTGAACTTGGAATAGTTACAGTGCTTTCAACTAATACATCATTTCCGACTTTGATTGTTCCAGTTTTATTTGTTTGTTCACTTATTACATCAATAACATCATTTAAAGAAGCAAAATATTGATTATTATACTCAAATGAATTATCTAAATGAGACTCAACAGCTAAATAACTCTTATTTCCAGCTATAATAACATGATAATGTTCAGGAACATTATTAGCTAAACCACTTATAGGTGTATTTGGTGATTCAAATACTCCATCATAGAAGTTAAACGTTCCATCTCCTTTATATAATCCAACATTTTTACCATAGAAATATGGTTTAGTTGTGCTTACTACTCCATCATTAACTCCTATAGTCAACGTTGAAGATGCTGATTGTTTTATAGCATATATGTTATTTGCATCGCTAACAGATGAATTTGCATTTACTACTACATCATTTAATAGCGTTACATTACTATTTCCTGATACTTCTATAAGGGCAGCATATGTGTTTAAATCACCGTTGATATTTGCTTTTTTAACTAACAATTGAGCGTAATCACTAGTATTAATACCTGATACAGAACCATAAGTACATGTTAAATCTATATTAATATCATCAACAACAGTCTTTGAATTATATAAATCTAATGCTACACCACCATTAGTAGTTGTCGTTGTATAATTCATGTGTTTAATATAAACGTTACTATATCCTTCAGCACGAATACCAACATTTTTATTAGTGTAAGTTATATTTTCAATATTTAAATCAGATGATTGACTTACTGTTATACCTCTTCCAACTGGGGATCCTGTTTGTTTAATTTCTCCATTCTTAACAAGAACTTCACTATTAAGAGTATAAATAAAGGAATCACTACCAGTATGGGTTACATCCATATCATTAATAACAATACTTCCTCTATGCAATAAACTCTTTTTATTATTTCCATCAATGATTTGAACATCATTCAAATATGCTGAACCATTACAAACAACATGTAAATAATATTGACTTCCACCAGTTAAACTTGTTGTAAACTCTCCATATCTATCTATTACATCAGTTGTATACACAGGAGTAGCTAATGTTGTAGGAGGTTCTACACTATCGGTAATATAGAATTTATAAGTTGTTTTGGCTAAAGAATTAAATAATACTTTTATTTCTAATGTATTGGAATAATCTCTCAAATCAATAGGTATATAATATGATGTCCTACTATAGCTATCAATTACACCATTTGTAATACTTATATCATATCCATTGGTCTTAGTTGGTATGTCAGGATCTGCTATTGAATATACCATAGGTGTGGCAGTTCCACCTTTAAATACCGGATTGTTAAATTCAACGTAACCACCCACATTATAAACAGCCTTACCAAATGCATCATCATATTTATCAGCTCTATCATTAACTGATAATTCAACACCATTTAGATATAATTTAGCATCTCTTTTATTTGTTATTAATCTAGACTTATCATAACCATTTGTACTAAGAGACAAATTATTTCCTAAAGTCATAGTATTCTCATTACTTAATATAGGATTAGAATTTAGTCCCAATGTTACATTCATTGAACCATTATTAATATCTAATATACCTTTATTAGTTATATATTTATCATCTTTTGATGATATAGTTTTTGAGTTTAAATCTAAAATAATATTCTTATTATTATTTATAGTTACACTTTCATATAGTGAAAAATCATTTAGTATTTTTAAATTACATACTTGATTATCAGGGCAAGAATTAATAGCATCTTGTAACTTATTAAATTCTATATTATCATCTACATTTAATACATTATTACCTTTAGTTAATGTCCAAGTAATATATGATTCTTCACTTCCTTTATTAAGGATATAACCATTAGGAATATTATTAAGACCATAATCATATATCTTTTTACCTTTTAGTATTCCATCATAGAAATCAAATCTCGTATTCATTCCACGTAATGTTTCTACTTGACCAAATATTAATGGAGAAGTTGTACTTACATGACCATCCTCATCTGTATCATCATTAGTTATTGTTATATTAGCATTAACATCATCACTTACATAGATACCATAAACATTTGAAATAACTGATGTATTAATAATTTTTTGTTCATGTTCATTATCAACATAAATACCATAAGCTCTTTCATTTGGTCCAGTTACATTTATAGTTGAATTAGAAATTACCGCTTTAGAATTATCATCAATAAACACACCACGATTATATGAATCCCAATGAGACGTAGATAAAGTAATATTTGTATTATTAATATTAGCTACTGCTCTATCATGTAAATATATACCATTAATTCTATCAAATAATCCCTCACCATTTACAATACTTATATTAAAACCATCAGTATTAACAATACCATTAGCAGCTTCTATACCATTTGGGTAATAATTACCTTTGTTATTATATATTTCACCACCAAAGCCATTAAATACAGCATAACTTTCGACTAATACACTTGTGTTTTTATTTAAAATCTTTCCACCTGTCATATTAACCACAGCAGAATAACCTTCGCGAATTCCAGTTCCACCTGTTGAATTTGTTGAATTTGTAATAATTCCACCTTGATAATCTATAATGCTATTTTCACTAAATAGAATCTCACCATCACCAGCATCCTTATAATCAACATTCTTAACTACCACATTACCATGATTAATTAAATCAATTATTTCACCATTATATTCAATATTAATATTTATAATATGATGATCACTTCCATATGTAGATCCAAAGTGTAAATAGTATTTTTCTCCACCTTGAATAGTTGTTGAATATGATTGAACACTATATGATTTATTACTATCATTATCATTTACAAAAGGAGTATCAGCTGATGTAGGTGCCGTTGAAGTTTTAGTAATCCAAGCCTTAATTTTATAACCACCTAGTGATATATTTGAGAAGTTTAATTTAACCTCACCATTATAATCAGTTAAATCTAAAGGTAAGCATCCAGATGATCCCCAATAATCTAAATTAATTACACCATTTTTATAAGTAATATCACCTGAATTATAAACAAAATTATCCATTTCAACTGGTTTAGCCATTGTATAAATACCACTTGTTGCACCCGATATAGTTTTAGATTTCATTATTGCACCATCAATTTCAACATAACCACCTATGTTTTTAATTAATGTTCCATCATTTCTTACTTTATTTATATTAGATTTACCACCATTATTTATTAATGTTGCATTATTAATCAAATATAGTTTACCAGTTTGATTATTTGTAATTAAAGTAGATTTAATAACTTCATAGAAATTAAGTGTTGCACCATCTATCGTTAAAACACCATTATTTTCTATAATAGTTGCAAAATCAGATGCAGATTCACTATCTAGTAATCCATTCTTAAATGTTATAATACCATTGTTTAAAATATTATATGAATCACTAGTTGTAATTTTCAGATTATTTAAATCAAAACTAATATTCTTTGTATTTTTAATTTCCAATTGATATCCTAATGAAGTTTGATATAAAAGTTTCAAATTACATAATGTATCTTTTGGACAATCATCAACTGCTTTTTGTATTTTTGAATATTTTACACCAGTATCAATATTTTCAACTAAATCCAACTTTTGTAGAACAACAGTATTTAAGTTTCCATCAGTACCATAAACTAAATCATAATCTTCAGGTCTATCTGATACACCACCATATATTTGAGTTTCACCTTTGATAATACCATCGTAGAAATTAAAGGTTCCGGCCTTATGATAAATACCATAAGTAGTACCAGATACAACTGGTGTTGTTTGACTTACATCATCATCATTATTTGATAAAGTTATAGTAGAATCACTGTTTTCGTAAGTTATAATTCCATATACATTCGTAGTACCATTTGCAATTATAGATGATGAATTAACATTTAAATACATAGCTTCAGTTAAACGAACGCCGTATAGATTTTTTGAATTTGAACTACCTGTAATATTAATTGATGTATTATTTAAATTAACATAACGAGGAACATATGGATAACCATATTCTGTATCTATACCATATAAACTTCCACCGCCACTTAAATTAATACTTCCACCATTCATCGTTAATTTATTTCTATTAGGTCTTACATATATACCTCTAGAATTACTATTAGAATTTGATGTTATATTAATATCATCAATATCAACTATTGATTCATCCATATATAATCCAATAAAATCATTTTGTTTAGTATCATCAACAATATCTAAACCATTAATATAACCATATGAACCTGATGAAAATTTTATTGGTTGGTCTTTGTTATATATCAAACCACCTGATGTATATAGTCTTGATCCATGATTAAGTAATATACCTGTTCCATATCTACTTGTTGTACTATTCTTAATAATACCATCATTGAATGTAAATTTGCCATTATTTAGAATAATTGATGGATTAGTTCCCTTTTCAATCAAGGTTAAATCATTGGCTACGATATTACCTACATTAAATAAGCTTTTTTCATTATTATTTTGAGTAATAATTATATCTCTAAATACTAATTGACCACTCTCAAAAACAAAATAATAATTCTTTCCACCCATTACAGTTGTAGATGCAAAACCAATTTCACTCTTATTATTTGAATAGAATTCAGTTAAATTATCTAAATCTTCACCTATATAAAATTTAAAACTATCATCAGATAAAGTATTATAATCAATTTTTATCTCAACATTTCCAGAATAATCAGATAAATCAATTGGTAAATAACCATGTCCAGTATAATATGTTTTTACAATGCCATTCTCATATGTATAATTATCACCAGATAATTTAGTGAATTTAGGAGGTATTGCTATACCATATATAGCGTTTGCACTTGCATTTTTACTACTCTTTGAGTAAACATTCATTGTTCCACCATTAATTTCTGAATATCCACCCTCATTATATAAAATATAACCATCTATATTCCCACCATCAAAGTCATTAATTTGATCATATGTTCCGTCATTTATATATAATTTACCAGTATAATTGTTTTTAAACACTCTAAGGAATCTATAAGTTCCCGTAGACATTTTCGTATTTTCTCCATTAACGGTCATAATATTATTATTTTCAAATAAAGCTTGCATACTATTAGCTGAAATATTAGATACATCTATATTATTAACAGTTACATTACCATTATTTAATAATCCGCTTGTTCTATTAAATTCAAATATTATTTTACAATCACTTATATTTAATGTGTTATTATTAATAATTTGATGAGATTTAATTAAACCTTTATTTTCACTATTATCAACTATATTTAATACTCCATTATTAATCAAACCAGCACCTAAATATAAGTTTTTACCATTTAAATCAATAGTTATATTTTGACTGTTCTTAATTGTATTTGAATAGTTAGCCATTTCATATAGATTATCAGCTAATACTCTTAATGTCCCAGAATCACCAATACTAGTTAATGCATTTCCTATAGAAGAATACATAATTCCTGATTCAACATGTAAAACATTATTTTGTTTTTCCTTAGTTTGTTTAATGAATTTATAATTATCATCACTGCCATTCAATAAATAGTATGATTCTTCAATATCATTAATCAAAGTATATGATGCTTCATTTTTACCATATATAATTCCATCATAAAAATTAAACATAGCGGTTGGAGAATAGACACCATATCTTTCCGATTTAATATATCCGGCTTTATCATTATAAACACCATTTTGAGTTCCATAATATATAGTTCCAGAACCTGTATTATATATACCATCTGTAACAAATTTAACATGATCAGTAGATTGATTAATAGAAACATCATTAAGATAAATAGGACCGCTACCAACATTATATATTCCTCTAATAAGTGATAAAGGTGTTGGTTCAGAATCAAAGAATGAAGCTGCTTGTCCTGTTTCATTTATTGTAACTTGATTTAGTATCAATGTTGATTCATTACTCTTTTTTATAGCAGAATATGGATTTATAGGAATCCAACGAGTTTTTGTAGTAATATTTGAATTCATTATGACATTATTAAAAGTTGTTAAACCTGTATTATCAATATTAATTTGTTGATATGCATTATGATATAATTCTTTTTCATAATTAAATGTAGAATCTGATACAGTTACTGGAAATCTAGATGTATTATTAAAATCTCCCGTAAACGTAACATGACTTGCGTTAAATGTATAATTATTTTCTACATTATTAATTATTCCACCATTAACATTTATATAAGCCAAATCTTTAATGCCATAAGTAGCATCATATACATCTTCATTAGTTATTTGATCAATAGTACCATCTTCTATATTAATTTTTGATTTATAATTATATACCTCATCAATAGTTCCACCATTAATATAAATTAATCCTTGATTTCTAGCACCAACTCTAGCATTAAAAGTTCCGTTATTAATAGTTATTTTAGCATTATCATTATTGACTACAGATTGAGAACAAGACAAAGTTCCACCATTGATTACGATATTGTCAGAAGCAGATGTATTTGATAAACAATAATATGCATTTGATAATTCTCCATCATTTATAGTTAGATGACTAATGCTTGTTTCATATGGTATTAATTCAACTTCCTTAACGGTAAATGTGTTTTCACCTGGGCGTGCATCTTTTGTTAAAGGATAATATATATGTAGATATATCTTTCCATCTCTGACTATTCCATCTCTTTCAGCTATTTGATCTCCTCTAGTTTCCCATAAATCAGAACCACCAGTAACAGGATAGTCACTTGATGAAATATTAACTCGAGCAACTGCATGAACAGGAGCTACGTGATTATATGTTATTCTTGCTTTTACTTTAGTTCCATTTGGTATACCATTTGTATCTAATTCAACTAATGCATACGCATTTTTTCCTGGATCTAAACTATTATTTGATACTAAATAACCATCTTCATTTACATTAAAACCATAATCAAAATCATATTGGGTTTTATTATAAAATGAAGTATATGTTTTTTTGGCACTTTCAACTAGATTATTAGTGTAATAATCATCATTCATTATAGAATAACCAGATGAATCATAATAATATGTACAATGAGCTCCTTGAATTAAGCCACCATTTACAGTCACAGATCCACCATTATTTTCTAATGCACCTCGACATCCAGTATTTCCTCCTCTAGTTGAAATAATGGATCCTCCATTTATTGTGATATTTGCATCATGTTCATTATAAATAACTTGTGTAATCTCTGTTTGATATACACCATTATCTATAGTTAAATCTGCGCCCGTTTTATTATATATAGCATATGAATAAACATTATACTCTTTAAAAAATACAGTTTCACCAGTTGAATCTCTTAACTCAAGTTTTCCAGAATTTGTAATTAATGGTTGTTTTACTGAATTGACAAGTTTATAACTATTCATATCAAGTAATATATTCTTAGTATTATCAATTTCAATTGTGTGATCTTTTGTTAAATCTTTAACAACATCTATTTCAATTTGAGTAGTTGAATCACCTTTATATTTATTTGCAGCTTCAATTGCATCTTCAAGTAGTGTATATCTAGTTTTACCGATTAAAGCTTCAATATTAGATACTAATTCTAATGACATTTTATATCCATTTTCATCAGCAAGAGTACTTGGATCATATAAAGGAGGAGTATCATTTACAGCTCCATCAACTGCTACTCTACCAATTATAATACCATCATAATAATTAAATTCTCCATGTTCATCGACAAAAACTCCGCCATCCTTACCATAAATATAAGGAGAATTATGATCAGGATACTCAATATGTGCCATATCAGTTGAATTATCTTGTCCTACATTTAATATACCATTATTGTCAATTTTAATTGCATAATTATTATCACTAGTTACTTTACCAGTACTACTTCCGTGATTATACTTACTTATATCAAAAGTTGTATCACTAAAATAATCATTTAGATTTAATTTATCATCAATTATCTTTAATTTCGCTCCATCATTAATCTTAATAGTAGAATCATATTTTGTCGAATGAACATTATAACCATTTAAATCCAATGTTAGGTTAACACTTTCTACATCTAAATGTTGATTAGTTATGTCATATTCTATTTGAGCAATTATCTCATCGTCACTTGTAATTCCATTATTAATTAAATCATCATGAAATGCTTTTAACGAATAATACTCTCTACCTATTAATTCCGCTTTTGGTGAAGATAAAATTAATATAACTGGTTCTAATTCTATAGGATCTATTTCAGTAATATTTCTTTGTTCAATTGAATAGTTTCCTGCATTATCATATGCATGAAAATAATATGTAGCATTTTCATTTACAGTTACAGAATATGTATTATCACCTGTAGCAGCAATATAATCATCATCGGATATAACTGACGAAATTGAAAAAGCATATTTACTAATTCCGGATTTACCATTTTCCAAAGTAGCATTTTGATCAACAATAGAATAAGAAATTGTAGCTTCATCATGAGTAGCATTTAAAGTGACACCATTGATAATTATACTAGGTTTTAATTTATCAATATTTGTAATATGAAGAACAGATATCTTAGAATATCCATCTGTTTTATATTTAGATTTGGCATATAAATAACCATTAGTACTTACCTTTAAATAATTATTCTTATCATATACGACAAAATTCTTGGAACTTAATTCTTCATCGCTTAATTCAGTAGTTGAATAATAATATGATATTTCAACATCCTCATTAGCTCTAAGTTTAATTTTATCCTCATTATCAGTATATAAAAAAACTATTTTATCATTATCAGATAAAGAAACCTCTTTATTATCACTATCATATAATTTATCTATAAAAGCATGTAAATTATCTTGATAATCTATTTTTATAATAGCCTTGCTATATGAAGATTTTAAGCCTTCTCTTTTTTCTGTTGGTATAATAGTAATATCATAAGTGTTACCTTTTTCAATGCCATCTAATTTGACTATTACACCATCACCATCTAACACAATTTTATTATTAGGAGCATCAATTATTTCATGCGTATTTACATTCAAATATTGAATAGTTATTTCTGATGGTGCAGATATTTTGACTTCATTTCCATCAATATTCTCTTTAGATTCATGATCTAAGTACTCTAGAATAAAAGATACACTTGTAGGATTATCTTCTCCATCAACAAAAGCAGATATGTTATTCATACCTTCATCTAGAGAATAAGATTTATCAAAAAGTTTACTACCCAAAAAAGATAATAGTATTACTATTAATAATATAGGTATGACTGTAAAAAGTAATTTTTTAGGTATATTCTTCTTGTCTTTCATTCTAGTCACCTACTATATAAATAATAACATTTATGCAATAGTTTTTTCAATATTTTACATTCAATTTATAAAAAAACTAAGTAATTTTATTTACTTAGTTCTTCACATATTAAATTAGTTATTTCTGTAGGATTATCTATAGGTAATCCTTCAATTAATCTTGCTTGAGCATATAATACTTTAGATAACTTTTCTAATTCTTCTTTATTATTATCTTTTTCTAGTTTAATAAGTTTATCAGCTATAGGATGTTCTTTATTAATTTCTAATACTTTAACAGCTGATACACTTTGATCTGTAGGCATAGCATTTATGATTTTCTCCATCTCAATTGTTATATCACCTACAGATGATAAACCAACTGGATGTTTACCTAATCTATTTGTAAATTTAACATCTGATATATCAGATATAGATGCTTTCATTATATCTAACATACTCTTATTATCTTCATTATATTTCTTTAATTCTTCTTTTTCTGCATCAGTAGATAAATCCGTTTCTTCTTTTTGAATATTTATTAATTCTTTACCATCATATGTATGAAGTGTTTGCATAACAAATTCATCTAAATAGTTATCACAATAAAGGATTTCTATATCTTTATCCTTATAATTATCCACTATAGGTAAGTTATCAATCTTATCTATTGTTTCACCACATACATAGTAGATTTTATCATTACTTCTTTCACTTATTTCTTTTAATGTAACCAACTTCTTATCTTTAGATGAAGTAAATAATAACAAGTCTTGAAGTTTTTCTTTATCCATACCCCAATTGTTATAACATCCAAATTTTAAATTCATTCCAAACTCTTTAAAGAATTCTTCATATTTTTCTCTGTTGTCATTTAAGAAAGATTCTAATTCTTTAGTGATTTTAGTATCTAATGATTTAGCTATTGTTTGTACTACGCTATCTTGTTGTAATGTTTCTCTTGATATATTTAATGATAAATCTTCAGAGTCTACTATACCTTTAATAAATGAATAATAATCAGGCACTAGTTCTTTACATTTATCCATAATTAATACACCATTAGAATATAATTGTAAGCCCTTTTCATAATCCTTAGTATAAAAATCAGGAGCAGCTTTTGAAGGAATAAATATTAATGATCTATAATTTACTTTACCTTCAATAGAAGATTTAATATGCATGATAGGTTCATTGTAATCAACAAACTTATCCATATAATATGCATTATAATCTTCATCAGATACATTTGTTTTCTTCCATATAGGAACCATACTATTTAATACTTCATCATTCATCTTAATTGGATATGTAATATAATCAGAGTATTTCTTAATTAATTCTTTAATTTTATGATCATGTAAGTATTCAGAATAATTAAAATCCTCTTCATCATCTTTTAAAGTAATAATTATATCTGTACCTACTTCTTCTCTTTCACCATCATTTATTGTATATCCATCAATTCCTGATGATTCCCAAGTATAAGCTTTATCTTCTCCATATGCTTTAGATATAACTTTAATATTCTTAGCTACCATGAATGCTGAATAGAATCCAACACCAAATCTACCAATTATATCAATATCTTCCTTATGTTCATTTTCTGCTTTAAATACTTCTGAACCAGATTTAGCTATAGTACCTAAGTTATTTTCTAATTCATCCTTAGTCATACCAATACCATTATCAGAAATGGTTATAGTTTTAGCATCTTCATCAATTGATATATTAATACATAAATCATCTTTATTTACTTTAATCTTTCTATCAGTTAATGATTTATAATATAATTTATCAATTGCATCTGATGCATTAGATATAATCTCTCTTAAGAATATATCCTTGTTTGTATATATGGAATTAATCATTAAATCCATAAGTTTCTTTGATTCTGTTTTAAATTGCTTTTTAGCCATTTTTACACTTCCTTACAATTAATGTTATAGCACCATTAATTAGCACTGTCAATAGTTAAGTGCTAATAGAATAGTAAAGAAAAAGCATAGTACTTAAACTATGCTTTATATAATTGAACTATATAATATGTATTACCAGATTTAGCTAAACCTATACCTACATATCTAAAGTCCTTCATTAAAATGTTAGCTTTATGAGATGGTGAATTCATTAAGGCTACGTGTGCTTTCTCAACATTTGTAAATCCTCTAGCTAAGTTCTCACCAGCATGTGAGTATTTAATTCCTGTTTCATTTAATACAGTATACCATTTATCTCCATTTGGTCTTTGGTGTTCAAAATAATTATTATCTCTCATCTCAGCAGCTCTTATGTTTGCAGCTTTTGTTAAACCATAATCATATTTGACAGGTTTTAATCCAGCTTTTGTTCTTTCCTCATTAATTAAGTTTATCATTTGTTCTTCTAATGATAATTCTTTATTAACTGTTGTTTGAGTTGTTTCTACCTTTTTAGTAGTAGTTACCTTTTTAGTTGTAGTAACTTTCTTTGTTGTTTTTTCTTCTTGTTTTAATGGCTCTACTTCATCGGAAGTATTTCCATTATTACTATAAGCAATTTGATCAACTACCATCTCTGGTACATTAATCTTATTGTTTACAGTACATCCAGTAAATAATAATATTGCTAATAATAAAATACATAATCTCTTATCAACCATACCCTATTTCCCCTTTTGTTAGTTGTATATTATAACAAAAAGAGGCTTAAAAAGCAAAAATATATACGAACACATATTCGTATATATTTTATATTAATTTTTAAAGAATTTTGTAAATGTTTCTTCTTGATCTTTTAATACTTCTTCAGTTAATGGATCAAATGGACTCTTTAACTTAGGACTTCTTAAACTCATGTATTTAACACACTTACCATCTTTAAAGTAGAAATGATCTCCACCAAATGTTCTCTTAACTCCAACATTATAAGTTTTACCATCTTTATCAATAGTATAGTCTTGTGCATAATCTTTAACTGCTTCAATTATTTTCTTATAAGCATCAGTAGCTTCTTGTGTTTTAGTAAATGTAGCTTTACCTTTTTTATTTACTTCAACTGTATATAAATCTCTTAATATTTCTTTATGATTATCATCCCAGAAATCAATATAATAGATATTTTTAATTCCTTCCTTCTTAGCTACTTCTATAGCTTTTTCAAGTCCAGATCTACACCAAGGGCATAAAGGATCACCAACATATAAATAGAATGTTTCTTTATTTTCTATTTTCTTAACAATTTCATTTGGATCAACTTTAACATAAGGATTATCTTGAGCGATATCTAATTCCTTATATTTTAAATCATCTTTAATAACCTTATTATTAATAGATTCATATTCTTTTTTAAAATCTAATGCTTCCTTTCTATACTCTTCTGTACATCCACTTAATACGAATGCACCAACTAATAGTACAAGTACTAATAGTATACTTCTCTTTTTCATATTCTTTCCTCCTTCATTGATAACTTAATTATACATAAACAAAAAAACTAACAAAATAAATTGTTAGTTGAATTAACTAAACTATAGGTTGAGTTAACATTCATCATCAAAATGTAATGGAATATCATATGTTATTTTTCTGCTACCATCTTTTGCTTCTATAGTTAATACTAATGTATCTTCTTTATATATCTTACATGATTGTTCAAAGTGATCAACTTTTATTTTTAATTCACTTAAATAATCCTCTAGTTTAATATTATTCATTTCAGTACATGTATAAATAGTTTTATCATTTTCTTTTAATATACATGTAATAGATTCATATTTATTAACATCATCACCACCACAGTAATTAATGTTATTAATGAATATTGAAGAGTTATTTTTATCATATGCAATTGAACCTGTTACTTTAAATGCATCACATGTAGTTGATAATGTTTTAAAATTAAATTTAGGTTTATTATAATTTGCAACAAATATTATAACTGCTATACCTATTAATATTATTAAAGGAATTATAAATAATAAAAATGTATTTTTCTTTTTAACTTCTTTTTTTATATTATTACCATCTAAGAAATCATTCACATCTATATTATAATCATTACATATTTCTTTTATTAATGATATATCAGGTAAATTAGTACCATTTTCCCATTTAGATACAGCTTGATATGTTACACCATATTTATCCGCTAAATCTTTTTGAGTTAAATGATTATCTAATCTTATTTGTTTAATTAAGTTTCCAACTTTCTTTGGATCCATAATAACCACCTAGATAAATTATAACATAAAAAAAGAAGATATTTAATCTTCTTATTTTATTATTTTTATTTTATTAATAACAGGTAATTCTTTCTTTAAACCTTGAATAGCCCAGATTAAACCAATTAAGCTTAATACCCATACAGCAGTTGATACTAAACTAACTAATGTACCAGCAAATGGAACATGAGCAAGTCTTAATACATATGTTACAAGTCCACCAAAGATATTAATAATTAATTGGATAATAAATAAATTAGATCCTTGTTTAGCATGGAATAATGCATATTCAGTTTTAGGTTTAATAACATATAATACTATTAAAGATAAAACTCCTAAATATGATAATACTCCATATAACTTATCATTTTCTTGTAATCCATCTTCTGTTGTAGTTCCTGTTGTTTCAGTTGTTGTTGGTTCAATTGGTTGAGTAACTTCTAGTGTTGCTGGTGCAGTAGGTTCAACTGGAGCTACTGGTTCAGCAGGTGCACTTTCTACAACTGGTGTTGGTTCAACTGGTTGAGTTACCACAGGTGCAGTTGGTGCTACAGGTGCAGTTGGAGCAACTGGTTCAGCTGGTGTAACAGGTTCTGTTGGTTGAACTGGTTCAACAGGTGTTACATTATTATTTAAATTATTATTTTCATTCATATTTCATTTCTCCTCTATATTAATTATATCAATAAAAAAGTAGATATTTACAAAATATCTACTTACTTTACTAATTCTTTATAATATTTTTGAACTTAGATAAATCAAATTCATTCTCTAATTTATAACCTATACTCTTTTTTAATGATTTAATCTCATCAACCAATACATTATAACGTATACCAGTTATTAAAGATAAACTCATAATAAATGAGAACACTATTAATGAGAATAATAATAATCTTATATCACCCATACCAAATGAAGCACATACTGTTATAAATGATAATAATAACATTATTATACTTATCAATAATATAAATAATCTAATATTAGATTCAGATTCATATTCATCTATTTTCTTAGCTATTTCAATCTTACATCTAATAATTACTTGATCTAATTTTTTAATATTTTCTTTATTGTTAGCAATAATTCTTGTTTTACCAACATTTGATTTAACTTCAATATGACCTTTATCTAATATTCTATATGATATTACATATTTATTAATATCATGATCATCATGCTTTCTACTTATCATATCTTGGTATAAATCTTCTACTACAGAAAATACTTTTTTCTTAAACAAACCCATACCAATTCACCCCTGAATTGATAGTTATTATATATCAAAAAAGGCCAGTATGCAAATTACTGACCATCATTATTACGTGTTCTTTTTAATATCTTAACATTATCTTCTGTAACATCTTTAAAGTTTACTTCTAATCCATCTATTCCACGTATATCTCTATAGTTTACACATTCTACTCCACATTCTTTAAACATAATTAATACACTTTCAACATCTTCTTTAATAGATTCACTCATTCTATAGTCTAAATAAACTACTTTTTTTACTCCTCTATGTATCATTTGTTTAGCACAGTTAGAACATGGAAATAATGTAACATAACATGTAGAATTAGTATAATCTTTTTCTTTTAAACCATCTATTTCTCCATGAATAATATATGGATATTTAGTATTATGTAATTCCTTAGCTCCACCTTTAAACGGAAATGTATTTATATTCCATTTATAAGGTGAATGATTATATCCAAATGAAATGAATTCACCATCTTCACTTACATAACAAGCACCAACTCTTGTTGATGGATCATTACTTCTAAGTGATGCTACTCTTGCAATCATCATCCAGTAATCATCTTCATTAAATTCTAATTCTCTAGCTCCACCTTTATATTCATCTGATATTTTATAATCATTCATCTTGCTTTACCTCTTCCTATGATGTGCTCTTTAATTATATCACGATATCTATCATTAAGTGATTTATAATGTTGTTCCTCTTCTTCAGGTGTTCTTTCTGCAAAGTACTTTTCAGCATCTAAATCATAACTAATACATTCTAGTATACCACCTTTTAAATTCACTCTTTTACATTTATTAACAGTTAAAAGAAATTCTTCTTCCTCAATAGTATCTGATGTAACATTACCATTTTCATCTATTACACATACACCTGTGTAATAATGAGCTAAGCTTCTACCATTATATTCTTTTAATTTATTAATATAATAGTTTAATATCTCATCATCAGATAATCCTTCTTTTCCATTTACTCTTTTAACATATAAGCCTGGTTGTTCATCTTCTCTAAATTTATCTATATATAACCCTGAATCTTCTGCTATTGTTGGAATACCTGTAGCATCATAATAAGCTTGAGCTTTAATCGTTGCATTTTCTTCTGCAGTTCTTCCATTTTCATCTACATCTATATGTACACCTAACATTTTAGGATTAACTAATTCTAATTCTTCAAAACAAGATAATCTATCTTGCATTAATTTAAATTTAAAATCATTTCCTGTGGCGAACAATAACTTCATCTTCTTCAACACCTTCCCAATAATCTTCATCATTCAAGGGTAATTCAATACCATCTTCTTCATCATATTCAACTATATCATTTTTAGTTGGAACATTTATTTTCTTTTTAGAAGGAAAATATCTATAACCAACTGTTTCCTTAAGTGCTTCTACTACTTTTATATCAGCTGGTAACCAATCTAATTCTTCTAAATCCTCTAATTCTAACCATATTAAGTTATCATGTTCTAAATGATTATTATCATGATATACAAAATTAATATCATTCTTTAATGTACATAGATATACATCCATATCAAGTACAAAATCAGGATAATCATATTTTACATTCATATAAGGACTAACATAATAAAGATCTGCATTTAATTCTTCCTTTATTTCTCTAATTACTGCTCCTTTAGAAGTTTCACCATCTTTTATTTTACCTCCAGGAAACTCCCATTTACCTTTAAAATCACCATAGCCTCGTTGAGCCGCTAATATACATCCGTCTTTTCCTATAATAGCTGCTGCAACATAAATTGTTTCTTTCTTCATTTTTTACCTCTCCATTTCTTGTTTGCTAAGTTCATTATAAAATAGATAAGGTATATTGAAAAATGAATAATAGAAATAATAGATATTCCTTGCAGGAATATCTACTTAATATCGTAATTTATATAATCTTCAATAAATCTCTTTGGAGCATTAGTTAAGAATCTTCTATTAAATACTAATACTATGTCAGATGTCGGTAATTCCTCGGCTACATCGATAATCTTATAGTTATCATCGTTCTTAATTAAATCAGAAATTATATAACCTACACCTAAATCATTCTTAACTGCATTTAAAATAACTTCACTTGTATGTATATTAATTACTTTACGTGGTTTTACATTATATTTAATAAATAATTCATTTAACATCTTTCTATTACTAGTTCCTTCAATTGGTAATACTAAAGGAATATCTTCTAAATCTTTAATAGATTTAATATTTTTATATTGATCATATACTTTACTATTACATATAAATGTATATTGAGTCTTAGTTAAATCTATTATTGTTAAATCCATATTATTTGTTTTAATAGGAGATGTATCAATTATAAAGTCTATTGAGTGTTTATTAATTAAATCTAATAATTGTCTTGTAGGACCACTTACTAAAGTTATCTCTATATTAGGATATTTCTTATGAAAATCTATAATCTTATCAAAGAAGAAGAATGATGCTATATGTGAAGGTAAACCGATATTTAATGTTCCTCTTTCTAAGTTTTCAGACTCTAACATTAATCTTTCAGCAGTTAATAAATTACCATATGATTTTTCAACATAATATAATAGTTCTCTTCCTTTTTCAGTTAATTCTATACCATTTGAATTTCTATAGAATAATTGAGTTTCTAATTCTTCCTCTAACTTTTTAATAGATTTAGATATTGCTGATTGAGTAGTATAAGTAAATTCAGCAGCTTTAGAGAAACTACCATATTTAGCTACATCATAAAATACTTTATATAGATTTAGATTAATATTTCCTTTTAACATACAAACACCTCTCGTTAATTATTATAAATAAAAAAATACTTTATTCAAGTATTTTATTTTTCATTTATTAGTTTATCTAATACAGCATTTATCATTTTACGTACTGAATCATCAGAATATTTCTTAGCTAATTCAATAGCTTCATTGATAACTACTAAATCAGGTGTATCCATATATTTAAGTTCGAATATAGACATTCTTAATATTGCTCTACCCATTGAATCTAATCTATCAATAGTCCAATCAGTTAAGTTATTATTAGCTATTTCATCTATATCATTCATATATGTAGTAGTTCCATATACCATATCTTTTACAAATTCATTTTCTATTTCAAGGTTTTCTTTAATTACATCATCTATATTATATTCAATCTTATTTTTAGTATATAATTCTATTTGATATAAAATAGTCATGACCTTTTCTCTTAATTCAGATCTAGTTAATCCCATAATTATTCCTCCTGCGCGTAATGTATTATAACACACTTATCTCTTATATTCTAATACTTTTGTTTTTGCTAAATAATCTTGTAATGACATATTATCTTTATTAAACAAAAATATACATAATGCCGCTAATTCTATTATTAAAGTTATACCAAATATAGTAAATATTGGTAAGAATGCTGTGTTTACTGATAATACTCTAGGTAATATAATAGCAAATAATGTAAATATTGGATTAATAAATAATAATTGTGATCCTAATAATAATGATCTAACAAATAAACTTATTATTCCAGGTTTAGTATTCTTTTCATTCACTACCTTAAGTTTTAAGAATACACATCCAAGCGTTCTTCCTTGATTAAAGAATGCAAATACTACAAAATATAAAAAGTATATACCTAAATATAATGCAAACTCATACACTTGTGATTTAATCAAATCGTAATATTCTTGTCCTGCATAATCTTTAAGATAACTATATGCATCCTTTTGTTGAAAATATTCATCATAATTAATATTGGACATCTTAGATGTTACTGCTTCTCTATATCTATCAACATCATCAGTATTAAAATTCAATATAGGTGAATTAATTATTAATGCTGATAAAAAACATAAGAATATCATATCAATTGTATATGCAATTATTCGTTTAAACTTTAACATATAATCACCTAAATATATTATAACAAAAAAATAAGAGTATTAAACTCTTATTTTCCCCTTTTTATTTCTTGTATACAATTAAATATATCAATTGTTAATATAACTGTACAAAGATTTAAAAGAATAGTGTATTGTGCATATAATGCATTCTTTTGAAATTTATATGGTTTGTTTTGTAGTTAAGAAATTATTATTGGTCTATTATAGACTATAAGTAAGCTACATCAACAATTGATACCTAAAAAATTTCCCCTTTTTATTCTGTCCCCTTTTGACACCAACTTGAAAACATTTCCTTCAAGTTATTTGTTATTATATGCACATCTACTATTCTTGTAAAATACCAATTTTCTATACTATATACAACAATTATGAAATACTATAACTTATATTTATATATAACATAACTATTTGTTATCTTCTGAGTTTAAATACTTAGAAATAAACATCTTAGGAGCATCTGTTAAGTATTTATCTATATAACCTAAGTTAATTGTAACAGATGGTAATTCTTCTTTAATATCTAATACTTTAACTAAACCTGAATTAACATCTTTTGCTATTACATCTTCAAGTATATAACCAACACCTAAACCTTCAAGTATAGATGAAGCTATCATCTCAGATGTTTCAATTGATAATATATTTGTACATACTACATCTTTTTCTAGCATTAATTCATTTAATCTCTTTCTATGAGATGAATGAGGTACTGGAAGTATTAAAGGAACATTTTCTAAATCTTTAATACTTTCAGCTTTAATATCTAAATCACTTCTACATGCAAATACATGATATGACTTAGTTATTGGTTTAATCATTAATTCTCTTTCAGACTCTGTAATAGGAGAAGTATCTATTAAGAAATCTATTTCATGTTTATCTAATAATTCAACTAATTCTTTTGTTGATCTAGATATAACTGATACTTCTATATTAGGATAATCTTTATGGAATTTAGCTACTTTATTAAATAAGAAGAATGAAGCTATGTGTGAAGGACATCCAATAGTTAATTTACCCTTATCTAAACTTGTAGTTTCCATCATTTCTCTTTCACCTATTTTAAGTGAATTATATGCATCTTCTACATATTTTAATAAATCTTTACCTTTTTCTGTTAGAACCATACCATTTAATGTTCTATAGAATAAAGTAACATTTAAATCTTCTTCTAACTTTTTAATTGATCTTGATATAGCTGGTTGAGATATCATTAAGTTTTTAGATGCTAATGAAACTGAACCATAGTTAGCTACATCATAGAATATCTTATATAAGTTTAAGTTTAAATTACTATTATACATGTCTTCCACCTCCTTTAGTTGGATATACTTTTAAATCATCATAAACATGTTCAACACCATTTTCAGATTTCTTTAATAATCCGTTTGGACTGACTATTAAGTTATTATCTATATCTTCATAATCTCGAATAGATACATTTAAATAATTACTTGATAATCTATTATAATATTCTTGTATTTTCTTAAAATCTTCATCAGGAACTTCAAATATATTCTTATTTGTTATTGCAGCACCTCTTAATGCATAGAATCTTAATAATTTCCATTTTGCTATCTTATAATTTAATAATCTTGAATATATATCTTTACCTACATTATCTAAGTTTTGATATTTACTATTCTCATCTTTTAATATTAATGTATTAATATTTATTTTTAATTGATTTTCATCATATTTTTCTCTTATCTTTGGAATAATATCAAATAAATGCTTTGAAGAATCAATCCCACTTCCTTCAAGCTGATAATCTATATCTTCTCTACCTATTTGTTCATTATAATAAGTACTTGTTGAATCACATGAGAAAGTTATTTGATCTAAATATGGTAATATTTCATCCATATTATCTTCATTTAATAAATATCCATTTGTAACAATAGAACAAGAGAATCCTAAATCATGTGCTGCTTTAATTAATGGTTTAATACCATAATAGCCTAGAGGTTCTCCACCAGCAAAAGTAATCTTTTTAATAGGATAACCACCTAATCCTTCATTATATATACGATTAAGGATAGCTAAATTATCTTCTAAAGGTAATTCTTTTTCATTTAATTCTCTAAAACAGAATTTACAAGTCATATTACATCTATTACTAATATTCCAGCAAAAAGAATCATACATATTTGTATCAATACTAGACATAATACCCCCCCTAACGAATTTATTGGTGTATATAATATAACAAAAAGTTATAAAAAGCAAATAAATTATAAGTATAAGTTATAGGAAAAATAGGCTTTTTTTAATAAAAATCAACATTTTTATCATAAATGTTTGCATATTTTATCAATATTTGGTAAAATCTTATATGTATTTGAAGGAAGGAGAGAAACTTCATGGCTAATATTAAGAGCGCTAAAAAATCTATTAAGACAGACGCTAAAAGAACTGAAGCTAATAAATCAGTAAGATCTAAAATTAAGAATGATATGAAGAAAATCGAAGCTGCAGTAAAAGGAAATGATTCTAAGAAAGCTAATGCTGAATTAAAGACATTCATATCTGATATTGATACAGCTTGTTCTAAAGGAATTGTAAAGAAGAATACTTGTGCTAGAGAAAAGTCAAGATTAAATAAAAAAGTTAAAGAAATGAGTAAGTAATCATTTCTTTTTTTATGGTTTATGATAGAATAAATATATGGTGATTATATGAAAAGAGTTATATCTATAATTATTTGTATATCATTAATAGTATTAACAGTAGTATTTTTAAATAAAATAACTAATAGACTAGCATATTACTTCAAAGGAACTCCAAACGTTAAGTTGGAAGCAAAGAATCAATATGCTAAAGAAAAAGATTATAAATACGTACAAATAACTAACAATTTTACACCTTATAACTATCAAGAATTAATAAATGTATTTTATACAATATTAGATTCTGGATATGAAAGATATACTTTCTATTGTCCAGATGAATATCAAGATTGTTTAAAGGATGTAGAATATATCAGTTCTCCTAAGAACACTGAATCATTAACAACAATTAGTAATTTTGTTCATCCATATAATAACTTTCAATCATTAAAGGTTAAATATGATACAGCTGGTGAAGTCACAGTTGAGGTAACACATTTATATAATAAAGATGAAATAGTTAAAGTATCAAATAAAGTTGATGCTATATGGAAAGAAATTATTAAAGATGACATGAAAGACTTAGATATTATATATGCTTTCCATGATTATGTAATAAATCATACTTCATATGATGAAGAATTTGATGAAAAGAAAGATGATAATAAATATGATTCAGCTAGAGCTATAGGTCCTCTATTTGAAGGTAAAGCTATTTGCTCAGGTTATACTGATATCATGGCAATATTATTAAATAAACTAGGAATAGATAATTATAAAGTAGCATCTAATACCCATGTATGGAATGTATTCTATTATGATGGTAAATGGTGGCATATAGATTTAACTTGGGATGACCCAGTTACCAAAGATGGATCTAATAAACTTGAACATACATTCTTTAAGATAGATACTGAAACATTAGAAAACTTTAAAATAGATAATCATAGTTTTAATAAATCAATTTATTTAGAATTAAAATAGGAGTTATTACACTCCTATTTATTTTGATATAATTTATTAATCATTTCAGCTAATGATGTTTTTCTACCTTTAGAATAATTATTATTAACAGCCATCATAAAGGCGTTTGGTTCACCACACATAACTAAGGTTTTCTTAGCTCTTGATACACCTGTATATAATAATTTATTATATAACATTCTTGCATATTCCATACTCATAGGTAATATTACATGATCAAATTCACTACCTTGTGATTTATGTATACTTATTGCATATGCATGTTTAATTGATGGTATATCTTCTCTCTTTAATATAATATTCTTACCATAATAATTAATAGTCATGAATTCTTTAGAATTAGTTTTATTAATCTTTCTAATATATCCAATATCACCATTAAATATTTCTTGATCTGCATTATTAACAAGATTTAATACTTTATCATTAACTCTATATATTACATCCCCTATTTGTACTTCATCTTTGTTTTCATTAGGTGGATTAAATAGTTTTTGTAATATTACATTAACATTATCAATTCCATTTTGACTCTTATATTGAGGAATTAATACTTGAACATTACTTTCATCAAACCCTTTTTCTATATATTTCTTAACTATTTGAACTAACATATTCTTAATATTATCTCTTTCACATATAATAAAGTTATAATCGTCATGTTTATCTTGTAGATTTTCATCTATATCATTGTCTTTTATTTCTTTAGCTAGAATTGGTATAAATGAATTATCTGATTGTCTATAGATATTTGTTAAAGATATATGATTAAACATATCTGTTTGTATTAAATCCTTTAATATATTTCCTGCTCCTACAGATGGTAATTGATTATCATCACCTACTAGTACTAATCTTACATTATGATTTATACCTTTAAGTAAAGAGGCAAATAAATTATTATCTATCATTGATACTTCATCTATTATTAACAATTCTTGATTAACTGTATTATATTCATTTACTTGAAATTCATCATTATCAGGATTCCATTTTAAAAATCTATGAATAGTAGATGCAGGAAATGCACATGCTTCACTCATACGTTTTGCGGCTCTTCCTGTTGGTGCAAGTAATGTAACCCTATCAACCATTCTTTCATAATGTAATCTATTTAATTCTCTATATAATCTTAATATACCATTTATAATTGTTGTTTTACCTGTTCCAGGTCCACCTGTAATTATAGTTATAGGATTCTCTAATGCTGATTTAATAGCTTCCATTTGTTCTGAATCATATTCAATGTTATATTGTCTTCCTAATGATTGAATACTTTCTTTAAACTTAATAATAGCTGGATATGCATTAGAATTAATAACTTTTAATGTTCTAGCTATATAATATTCATCATTAAAGTATTCATATAAATAATATCTATTATCAGCTATTATGATCTTATTTAACTTATTTAATTCATCTAAATAATCATCTATATATTCCCCTAAATCTATTTCGTAGTTTTGATAAAGGTAAGCTACTATTTCTTCTTTATATGAATATATATCACCGTTTAAGAATGATAATTGTTTAAGTGATTCAATTATACATGCATTTATTCTTATATCTTTAGTTTCATTATATAATTTGAAATAAATACTATCTAATTTATTAAAATCTATTATATCTATTAATGAATAAACATCATTTTCAATTACAGTTTTAGAATTATTAGGATATCTTTTAATTATCTTATTTATTTCATTTATACTAAATCCTAAACTCTTTAAATATAATAAATCTTCATCTCTATCATAGTAAGATTTAATTGAATTATATATCTTCTCTGATGTAGATTTAGATATACCTATAGAAAGTAGATTATCCATACTCTCTTTTATTTTATCTATTGATGATTCTCCATATGCATCAATTATCTTTTTAGCTGTAGTTTTTCCACATCCTTTTACAAATGTAGATGATAAAAACTCATATACCGCATCTGTACCAGTTGGTTCAACTCTATTATATTCTGTTACTTTAAATTGATATCCATATTTATCATTATTAATATATTCACCATACATAATATATGTATCTTCTGTATTTAAATCTACTACTGTACCTGTAAATGTAACTGACTTATTAACTATATCAGATAAATTAGTACTAGTTTCTTTAACACGAAAAAGTCCAACAACATAACCATTGTCGGATTGATATATAGATCTAGTATATTTACCTTTAATAAAATCCATATAAGTCACCTATTCCATTTTAACATAAAAAAAGAGTATATTTCTATACTCTATATATGTCTATAAAACATAGTTAACAAAAATATAAATTATCTATGCATGCCTTTTTGTTCAGTTATATTAGAATCAACAGTATTATCAATTTCAGGATTATCAATTATTCCCTTTTCCTTTTGATATCTATCTTCAAACTCTTTATATAACTCTTTATTATTTGAATAATCTATATTAGGATCATTTTCATCATAAATAAAATCAGCATCAAGAATGACTAAATCTCCTTCTTCTAGAATAGTATCTCCTCTTTTATCATCTAAACCTAATACCTCATCAGTTGGGTTTAAATTTCCTTGCCAGTGTATTATGTTTTCTTTATTTAATCTTCCAACATTTGATTCTTTAATATCTGTCCATTTAAGACCTAAATCACGCAAGTTTTTAAATAATTGATATAGTTCTTCTTTACTTACTTTAGTACTTGTATCTACTCTCTCAGTTACTTCAACAAAAAACTTTTCATTATTATTCTCTAATTCTTTACGAAGTAAAGGAGCAATTATATATGGATTATTAGGAAAACTTTTTGTAGCTTTTCCACCTAGTTTTATAACTTTATCTCCAACCAATAATACACGAGATAAACCTCCACCATTATAGGTAATATCAGATAATTTTGCATTTTCATTTTTCTTAACCTCCAATACTATTAATCTAATTATTTCTTTTAATGTTTGATCATTTATTTTTACAAGTTGTTCAGTTTCACAAAAAATAGAATCAATGGCTTTTTCTTCATTATTATCAATATATGCTTTTACTTTAGATAATGCATTAGGATTATCTTTAACAAAATTCATTAAACTATATAGATTTTGTGCATTTTCAATAAATAAATCTATATTATCATACATCATTCGTTCATTATTTCCTTTATATTCAATAGAATTATATTGGATATCACATTTATTCTCAGCTAATATTTTCAAGAATTTGCCTTGATTATCTTCATTTAGTCTATTTAACATTTGTGTGTAAAAGTCATTATTTAAATCCATAGTTGATAATACATTTAAAATATTTTCATCAATAAACTCATCAAATTCGTCATGTATACAGCCATACATATCGTTAAATATATACCCTATTCCATCTGGATATGGATATTTTTTTAATCCTTCAATAAACCTTTCTTTAAAATTAGGTTGTTTTAATAATATATCCGTATATGATAAAAGAATACCCATATTCGATGAAACAATATATGGAAGAATAACATCAAAATGATTTGCTATTATCTTAGCATTTTGATTTCTAAATAAAGGATTATTTAGTTTTTTTCTTATGAAATCACTTAAATCCAAAAAATGATCATTATCAAAACCTGCAGATTCATTTTCAATGTCTTGTTGTCTTATATTTTCTGATTCATTAAGCAAATTCAATAATTGTCGTTCCATATTTTTCACCTTATCTTAATTTAATTATATCATATATTTATTACATGTTTTAATAGAATAAAAAAAGAGAATAATTACTTATTCTCTTCTAATAGTTTAATTATTCCTCTATAAGGTAAAGTAGCACATGTTTTACGAGATGCTTGTTTATATGTTTCATCAAATACTAATGCTTCTTCAAAATTAGTATCATTATATGGTTCTTCATTAATCATATTCATAAAGTTTTTAACATATTTGATAGCATCCTCTACATTCATACCTATCATATTTTTAATCATAATAGATGTTGATGCAGTTGATATTGCACATGCTTCACCAGAAAACTTAATATCCTTAATTATTCTATCTTCTATCTTCATATAGATATTAATATTATCTATACATGATTCATTGTTGCTATTTACTTTTAAATATCCATCTATTTCATTATCAACTTTATTATAAGGATTAGTATAATTATCAAATAGTATTTCTCTTTTAGTTTCTACATCCATTATACTAACATCTCCTTCATTATTCTTTCTTTATCAGATAATAATTTTACTACTTTATCTATATCTTCTTTATTATTATATAGATATAAAGATATTCTTATAGTATGATCAGTACCAATTACATTCTTTAATAATTTTGCACAATGATTACCTGTTCTTACACATATCTTATATTTATTTAAATAATAACCTACATCTTGAGCGAATATATCATCTATATTAATAGCTATAATACCTGAATCAACCACTTTATTATAAACATGTATATAAGGTATATCTTTAACTTTATCTAAGAAGTATTCCTTTAATTCACATTCATGTTTATATATATTATCTATACCTATGTTATTAATATAATTAATAGCTTCACCTAATCCTATAGCACCAGCTATATTTGGTGTACCTGCTTCTAGTCTTAAAGGCAATTCTTTTAATACTATTTCATTAGGAGTATCAAATGATACATTCATACCTCCACCTAATCTTGTAGGTTTAATCTCATTTAATAACTCTTTCTTTCCATATAATACACCTATTCCAGTAGGTCCACATATTTTATGTCCAGAGAAAGCTAAGAAATCAACATCTAAGTCTTTTACATCTACTTTGATATGAGGTACACTTTGAGCACCATCTACAAGCACTTTAATGCCTTTTTCATGTGCTAATGCACAAATATCTTTAATAGGTCTAATATCGCCTAAAACATTAGTTATTTGAGCTAATGAGATAACTTTAGTTTTATCTGTTATAACATCCTTTAAATTATCTATAGTTACATGATAATTATCATCTAATTTAATATATTTAATAACAATACCTAATTCATTAACTAGGTTAAACCATGGAAGTATTAAAGATGCATGTTCTGCTTCTGTTAATATAACTTCATCACCTTTATTTAAGATATTCTTAAAATATCCATTTATTACCATATTAAGTGAATCAGTTGTACCTGAAGTAAATACTATTTCATCATTTCTTGCACCAAGAAAAGAAGCAACTATTTCTCTTGCTTTATTATATTCACTTTCAGCTCTTTCAGCTATATCATATTCACCTCTATGAATATTAGCAGGATAATCTGAATAATATTCAGATATCTTACTTATTACACATTTAGGTTTTAATGCTGTAGCAGCCGAATCCAAATAACAATTATTAGATAGAACTTCAAAATCTTCTCTATTCATAATAATCCCTTCCACGCTTAAAATTATAAAATATTATGGGTAAAAAATCAATTTACTGTATATATATTATCAAATAAAAACTGAGTAAATATTACTCAGTTATTTATTATATAATATTCTATTTACAATTTTATACATAATAGTTATATTTTATAAATCAGCTTTATCTATTATTACAACTGGACGTATACCACTACTGTAATCATTAATATCACCATTGCTGAAGTAACCACCAGTATCAATAAGCCATATATAAGTATCGTCATGTGCCGATCCAAGCCAGAAAGTAGTATTAGTTATGAAACCAGTCGTTGGGCAATTCCATTCTTCATGGTCACAACCTATACTAGGATCTGTTACCTCATCATATGTTATTAAACGACTTGTTTTTATAGGAGCTCCATATGACTTTAGTATATTTTCATAATTACGTACATAGTAAGCAACACTATAACCTGGTGTTTCATAACCTAGATTATTAAAATCTGGTTCTGATCTATAATCTATATCATATATATCGTTACTATCACGTAACCCTCCATATTTTGATTTAATTCCACTTCCGTCTGACCAATAAAATGATGCAGCGAACGGAAGTGTACCATTCCATAATCCATTTGCAACTGCGCCTCTCACATCACTGCTTTGAACTCCATATCCTTCATCACTATCAGTATATCTTCCAATCTCAACAAGAGTACCAGACACCACTTCATTAATTGTTCCTACTTTTAAATTCCATTTAGAAAGTAAGACTATATCGTTTCCGTCATATCTGATAAAGTTGAAACATTCAATTGTATTACCATTTATACATACTTCATCGCCAACTTCAAGATTATCCTTTGTTCTACCTGTAGGTAATACTATATTCGATTCATTATTATAACCTGCATATATAGTAGTATCATTAGTTATTTTTGTATTGTCAAAATCAAATAAAGTAGTATAAGTATTATCTGTATACCAGTTATCAAATATGTAGCCTTCTTTTATAGGATCTGTAGATGGTCTTGTTACTTTTTCACCATATATAATTGTTTGACTTGATACTGATGAACCAGCATCAGTATCAAAGGATACAGTAAACTCTGGCATTGTACCTATACGGAATGCAGGAGCAATACCGCTTGCATTGATGATATTGTAGCCGCGATCAAGAAAACCTATATCCCTCGTGACGAAGAAACTGTAACTTTGGTCGGAGATAGCTGAACGGAGCCACCAATCTTGTGCTACGTTATTTAGATCCTTCTTTATTTTTTGATGATTGAATGGATTTGTGACATAATAATCCAATGTCCTCGTGTCTGTTGTTATGTCTTTTTTATTATCGGTTTCGGCATCGAAGCCTACTTCTCTTGTTGATAATAGATATATTTTGTTCTTCGTTATATCTTCTTCGGTTATATTTGGCGAAATTCCATCTGGGCCGCTACCAGAAACTATAGAATATGTCGGTATGATTACGCTTCTTAATTCGTTCGGTAGTTTGGTATAAAAATCGCCATTTAGGTATGTTATAACTTCTGTTGTTGACCATCCGCCTGTATTCGAATTTATAGCATTCATTCTGAGCGACGTAACTATATCGGCAAACTCTATTACCGTTCCACACGCTGTCTGCGAATATCCTTCAGTAGAGCATGCTTCTGGCGTGCTCGTGTTAGTAAGTCTCACTGTGTATGACTCCGGCACGGAATCATTATTCATGTCTATTTCTACTTCTTTTTCACAACCTACTGCATAATAACTTGAATCGCTTTCTAAATTATTTCTTATAGTAGTCCATGAATCAGTAGTAAATGTTTTACATGGTGAATCAAATTTAGCATATATCGTTGTATCATTAGTTATTACTGTATTATCAAAATCAAATACAGTAGTATATGTATCATCTGTATACCAATTATCAAATGTATAACCTTCTTTTGTTGGATCTATTGTTGGTCTTGTAGCTTTAGCTCCATATGTAATTGTTTGACTTGTTACTGATGATCCTTCATCTGTATCAAATGATACAATATATTTAGGTTTTATTCCGATTCTAAATGCTGGTGTTACTTCACCAGTTGAATAATCTGCAGAGGCTACTGAACCGCCCATACCAAGAAAATAATTAGAATTTGAACTTTTTTGAGCAGTGCGCAACCATCCTAAATGAATTTTAAAACCAGGTAAATCCTTTAAAAGATAATAATCTAGAGTTCTCATCCCACTTTTTGTATCATAATTAAAATCATGACGACCTACTTCACTCAACGCCAATACAAATACTTTATCATTAGCATTAGCAGATACTCCACCTTTTCCACTTCCTGAAACAACTGGATTTGTATCAATTATCACATTCTTTAAGTCATCTGAAAGACTATTATAAAATGTACTATTCAAATATGATCTCAAGGAAGACTCTTTCCATCCTCCATCATTCCAGTAGCTATTACTCATAGGTCTCGAGCCAATTTTTCTTGCAAATTCAATGACAAAACCACATCCAGTTTGTGAAATATCACTTGATGTATTACAATTATCATTTATTGTTGTATTTATAAGTCTTACAGGGTAAGTGGTATTATTAACCATTATTTCCTTTTCACATCCTACAGGATAATAAGAACTATCATTATTTAGATTAGAAACTATTTCATCCCACGAATCTGTTGAGAATGTACCACATAAACTATTATATCTAGCATATAAAGTTACATCATCATTTAATAAATATGTTTCATCTATTTTAATTCCATCAGATATTCCTGTATACCATCCATCAAATTCCATTGTTATTGGTGCTGTTGGAATTGGTAGTTCACCTATTTGTTCATTTTTGTTTACTGTTTTAGAAGTTGTTGTAACAATTCCACCATTGGCATCATATGTAGCTGTATATTCAACAGGCACTTCATCCTGATATGTACCTAATTTTATATACATATCTTTCATTGTTCCTACTAATATTCTTTGAGCAACATTAGCTTGTTCATTAGCAGGAGCTGCTCCAAACCATACATTCAATGCAAACTCTGGATTATATGATGATAAATCATTTAATTTTACCATATTTCCATCATTTATCTTATAGAATATTTCTTGAGTACCAGTATCTTTATTTTTTATTCTCCATATTTTAACTTGATCAATTACAATTCCACTAAATACTTTTCTTTCATTAGCAGATGATGTTTTTCTTGATGATAAATCATATCCTGATTCATTATCTTTTCTTCTAAATACAAGTCCTGGATAACCAGATGCTTCACGCTTAGTATTCATGAACGTTGCTTGAGATACTTGATCAGATGAATTATAACTAACAATAGTGAATCCTATTTCATAATCTTTATCATGATTTTCTGAATTATATAATTGAATTCCAGTATCTATATATTTTCTTTCACCATCAGCATATGAACAGTTAGTTCCTGTTATAACACCTGTTGAACCGTTAAATGTACATTCACCTGGTTCACTAAAGACTGTTGGAAATAAATCATCATTCCAATGTGCAATTAGTGTTATATCACTTTCTGGTGTATATGGTGCAGTTATTTCAACTCCATCAGTTAAACTAGTATACCATCCAGCAAATGCTTTATTAAGAGGTGCTGTTGGTGTAGTGAATGATTGAATAGTTTCACCATAATCAACTGTAATACTATTTACTTCTCCTCCACCATTACTATCAAATGTTACTGTTACTCTTTCTAATGTATATATAGTTTCTAATATTATATCTTCAGTAATTGTAAATTGTTTTGTGTAGTTTGTATCATTATCAGACCATTTGAAACTATAATTATTTCTTTCTTGAGCAGTTAACGTAATAGTTTCACCATACATATATGTTCCATTTGCTGATGAGCCGCTAGTTAAGTATGTTCTATCAGTTATTGTTAATTCACATGGTAATCTATCATATTCATATACTACTTCTGTAGTACCAAATCTACTTATTGTAGTTGTTACAGCAGTTGGTGAAATAAATCCTGTATAACTCTTAACTGCTGGTATGATTTGAGCATCACTTGTTTCAGTTAATTCATCTCTATCAGATTCTACATATGATCCATCTAATTGTTGTTGTTTATGTATTACTACATATTGTGTATTTGTATTTGCTTCCCATTGAGCATATAAAGTAATCGAATTATTTTCAGTTATATTTGTTACTTCTACTCCATCTGCATAACTTGTACCTGTTCCTGTAGGATCAGTATTCCATCCAATAAAATGATATCCAGTATATGTAAATGCATTAGTAGTTAAGTTAGCTGCTGTATCATATGTTAATGTTTTAGCATCCATAGTACCTTCAGCAAACTCACTATTCTTATCGAATACAACTTGATATGTTTGAGCTGAATAAACTAATGATAAAGTTACAGCATCAGTTATTGTAAATTGTTTTGTGTAGTTAGTATCATCATCAGACCATTTGAAACTATAATTATTTCTTTCTTGTGCTGTTAATGTAATAGTTTCACCATACATATATGTTCCATTTGCTGATGAACCATTACTCAAGTATGTTCTATCAGTTATTGTTAATTCACATGGTATTCTATCATATTCATATACTACTTCTGTTGTTCCAAATCTGCTTATTGTTGTTGTAACTGCAGTTGGTGATGTAAATCCTGTATAACTATTAACTGCTGGTGTGATTTGAGCATCACTTGTTCCAATCAATTCATCTCTATCTACTTCTACATAAGAACCATTTAATTGTTGTTGTCTATGTATTACAACATATGGTGTATCAGTATTTTCTTCCCATTCAGCATATAAAGTAATAGTTCCTTCAGTTGCTATATTCTTAACTGGTGTATCTACACTATAACTAGTACCAGTTCCTGCTGGATTTGTATTCCATCCAGTTAGATGATATCCAGTGTATGTATAAGTTGTATCATTAAAGTTTGCTTCAGTATCATATGTCATTTGTTGATTATTCATTGATCCTTCAGCATATTCATTATTCTTATCAAATACTACTTCATATGTATTTGGAGTGTATATTTGATAAATCTTTATTGGGCTTGTTATAACAGTATCCTCTGTTACTTCATTTCCATTTTCATCAACATATTTATCAAATGTATAACCAGGAACTTCTTCATGAGTTAATGTTCCAACTTTTTGACCATATGTAATAGTTTTAGTTCCTACTACATTTCTATCTTTATTATATATATTTATTTCATATGTTTCATATTCACCAACTAATTCAATATCAGTAAATATAGCATTAGACTCATATTCACCATTTGCATATATAATTGTTGGAATAATTATTAAAGAAAAACATAGAACAAATACTGAATATTTAAGTTTCTTATCTTTTATATATATAAATAAGAGTACTATACCTACAAATGCTATAACTAACCAAATAATATATTTTAATATACTATCATGTGTAGTAGGATTGATGATTATATCATCACCTTTAGTTTCTCCTTCTTCATCTACAAATAAAAGTTTAATAACTAAATTATCTATATTTACCTTATCAACATTTTTAACTGTTTCAGTATATTTAAAAGTAACTTTAATACTTGTTATCTCATTAGGATTAACTAATCCTTCAGAATAATCATAAGTAATAGACAAATTATTAATAGTATTATTATCACTTACACTTTTAAGATATAATGGTTGAGTATCGTTATTCTTTATATTTAATTTAAAAGTAATATAATCATCTTTATTTTCAAATTTAATTTTACTAGTTATTTTATTAGAATCTAAAACAGGAGAATCTACATCTATTGTTCCACCTACAGTTTCAACACTGTCAATAACTATAACGTTTGATTCAGCATTTACAACATTAATATTTAATACTAAAAATAGTAATGATAATAGTAAAATTAATACTCTTCCACCGTGCTTCATATTGTCTATACTCCTTATTTTCACTATATATCATTATAACATAAAATAGATAAAAATTAATAGAATTAATGAGTTTTTTTTAATAAAAAAAGATACATATAAATGTATCTTATATACCATTGAAGGTTTGTAAAATAGATAGTAATAACAATGCCATAACTCCAATACCAGTGAAAATTAACATACGCATTGTTTTACTTTCCATTTTATCTAATCTCTCTTTATATCTTGCTTCTCTTGCTTTTTGTTGTAATGATGAAACATTACGAGAGAATGTTAATAATTGTTCTTGTTTTCTTTCTTGTTTACCTAATCCTAAACGATATAATAAACGCATCATTCTCATTGAATCTCTAACTGGGAATTCTTTAGCAAAATCCATATAAGGTTGAATTGTAGAATCACCAGCATTAATCTTCTCAATCATTTCCTTAAGACCTTCTCTAAAGATTTCAGGAGCATCACCTACAGATTTACCTAAGGCAACTGGAACTGTATAGTGTTGAATTAAAATCTCTAAGTTCTTTAAGTAATATGGTAATTGAGTATCAATTAAATGTAAGTGAGATTTATAGTAATTCTTTAATTGTAGATATGGTAGTTTAAACATACCAAAGAATGCAACAAATAATAGTAATACCATTACACCTGACATGTATTTAATAAGTAAGAATCCTAATCCTAAAGAAACTAATAAAGCATTCTTTAATCTCGAATTAAATAACTTATCAATATCTACTGCATCACCATATTTAGCTTTAGCATAGAATTCAAAATCATCTTCTTTTAATCTTTGGAAATATACAGAGTTATCATCAACAAACTTATTAATGTTGAATCCACCTATATATTGCATAACTAAGAATACGATGACTGCTAGTAATAAAATTTCATAATACATACTACTCAACCCCCGTATCTTCGTTATAGAACTTTTCACCACTTATAATGAAATATGTATTAATCCATATTACACCATGTAGTAATACTCTAACATACCATTCATTTAACATTATCTTATAAGTGTTAATATTTAATAAGGCTTGAACTAAAATAGCTAAACCATATAAAGCAACACCGAATGTTAAGAACTTAGTATGAGATGCTTGTCTATCCATCTTATCTCTATATACACCTTCTACTAAAAGGTCAATGTCTAACATCATGTTTTCTAGTGATTCACCAGAGTCTTTAGCACCCTCTTTTGTAATTTGTACAAATAATTGATGCATGTTTTTAACCATATAATATGGATATTTCTGATCGAAGTAAGCAACCGCTTCATCAATCGTACCATTTGCATATGCCATATCTATAACTTTACAAACATCTGTATAAACAGGATCCTCTAAGATACCTGAATCTCTAACACCTTCAAGCGCTTTAACAAATGATTGTGTTGTATTAAATTCATTAATTACGTTTGTACAATAAACTTGTACTATTTCAAATATATATTCTGAATATGTTTTTTGAGTCTTAAGATAAGACAAATATGGAATGAACATAACAGCTATTGTGAAATATATAATTGCTCTTACTATTGAATAGAAATAGAAATAACTAACTACTGCTGCTCCACCACCTATAAGTAATACTTGAATAGCATACTCTTTTGGCGTATAGTCAGCACCTAATTCTTTAGATTTATTTCTAACTTCTTGATATGTATATGGAGCATATTTATTATATATGTCTCTTATAGTATTAACTATAAAAGTATATACAGATTCACCATTTTGCATTCTATATGATAAAACAAATACTGCAATTACAAGCATTATGACTAATTCCATATAAAACATCCTTTCATATTATTTATTATTGTACTGTACCACCTATATTTGTATCAGTAGTAACTGGAGCAACTTGTGGTTGTACAGGTTGTTGAACTACTTGTTGTTGAACTTGTGGTTGAGGAGCAACTGGTGCTACTGGAGCTTGTGGTTGAACCGTTTGTGCCACTTGAGGTTGAGCTGGTTGTTGAGGTGTTTGAGTTGCAACTTGAGGCATCTCTAAACCTTGAACAGCTTCCTTCTTAGCTTGAGCCACTTGTTCAGGAGTTGATTCATGAATAGTATTTTCACCATTCATATTAAACATATCTCCTTCTGTATTCTTAACTTCAGGTTTCTTTTCTTCTTCTACTGCTTGAGTAGGATATCCAGTGAATTTTTTACCAATCTTAGCATCGTACTTTTTAGCTTCTTCAATACTATCTTGTATTCCTTCTCCACTTTCACCTAAGTTAAATGTATCTTCAGGTAACATTACATTAGATATTGCTAAATAATCTAATAAATGTTTATCAGGGTTATGTAATTGGATTTTACCATCCATACCCTTCTTATATATCTCAGTTACACCAGGTTTATTGTTTTCATCAACATAGAATGAACATACCTCAATTATTTCACGTTGGAATCTATTAAGATTCTTTGAGAAATAACCTTTAACATAGATACCTATTTGAATATATCTATGGAATGATGTAACGAATTGATCTATATCTTGAGATGATTCCAATAACGAATAAAGACGTAATGGAATATTTGCTGCATTATCAGCATGGATTGTTGATAGGATATGGTGTCCTGATGATATAGAGTTACGTACAGCAAGAACGGCTTCTGCAGAACGAACCTCGGAAAGTAATATCCATATTGGGTTTTGTCTCATGCAGGCTACTAAGGCTTCAGTATATGAAGCTATGTTATTAGTCTTCATTGCAACAATATCTCTTTCAGGGAATATTCTATCTAAGTGTAATTCCAATGTATCTTCAATTGTTATTATTTTTTCATCATATTTAGTCTTACTTGCTAAATATTTAACTAACTCAGTTTTACCTGAACCAGTTTCACCAGCAACTAAGATGTTTGCATGACCTTCTACACATTTTATTAAGAAGTCATGTAATTGTTCTGTTATATATTGTTCATCTAATAATTTATCTTTATTTAAACGAATCTTAGCAGGAGTTTTACGAATTAATACTGCAATACCATTTGTTGCAATACTATCATGAACGAAGTTCATACGTAACTCAGCAGATTCAGCATCCAAGAATGGATGGGCCATATTAAATGTTTTACCCATTACATTTGAACATTGGAATGCAAGTTTTTCCATAAATGAATTGTTAATCTCAGGTCTTTTAACTTGTTTAATACCACTAGATAATGTCTTTAGCCATACTTGTCCTCCATTGGAGTATGAAATATCTGTTACGTCATCATCTTGTAAAAATTCTTCTAATGGTCCAAATTCCATTTGATCAAATATTGAATTTAACATTTAATCACCCCATTTCATTCTTATATTTTTTATTATTGTTTAGTAGAAGCATTTGATAATATTAATGATTCAATTGCTTCATTTGCTATTGTAGTATCTCCAGGATTCTCAGTATATCCAGCATTTCTAGGAACTGGAATAATTGAAATTGCATATTTACTATTATCTTCAGTATATTTTAATAATTGATAGTATTCTTCAGGAACTGCAAACCATAATTGTGATGGTGTTGGCTCATCCTTATCAGATTCAGTAAATACATCTTTACCATCTTTATCTATTACTTTTAATACTTGAATAGATTTAATAAATGGTGCATATATTAACTTACCTTCATTTTCAGGATCTTTTGCCTTGAAATATAAATCAATATAATTACCAGACATTATTGAACATCCATATGTACTATGGAATGTAACAGGTAATTTATAAATAGTATAACCATTAGGTAAATTAGTAAATGCTGTTTCTTCTTGTATAGATGAGTCAGCTACTGCATCAGTATAGAAGAAACTATGTTCAGGTATAAAGTAACCTGGGGCTACATATTTACCCTTAACATTTCTTGATGATTGAATTAATCCAGAACCATTTGCGGTAACAAAGTTACCAGATATTTGAACAGTTCCTATGTATTCATCTGTTATTTCATTTAAAGATTTAATCTTTTGAGTACAATATGGTACAGTTACAGGAGCAACAGCTCTATTTACCATATAAATATAAACAAAATATATAATAATTATTAATACAAGAACAAGTACGAAAGTAATTGTATTAGGATTACTAAATATTCTTTTTATATTTGTTTTAATTTTTTCTAAATCTAAACCCATACTTTCACTTCCCTTTTTATTATATATCTGAGCATTGTTCTAATATAAACGCTCTAATTTCTTCAGATTTAACTTGAGTTTCATTTTCTTCTTTTGTATATTGTGCATTACGTAAGACAGGTTCAACTTTTAAACCTAAGAATTCAGCTTTCATTAATAATAAATAAATGTCTTCCTCTACTGCAAATAATAATTCAGAAGGAATACCATTTTCAGTTCTATTCTTAGTTATGTTGTTACCTTTACTATCTTTTACAGCTAAAACTCTAATAGATTGAATGAATTTAGCATAGATTTGTTTATTTTCTTCATCTTTATCCTTAGCAGATAAATATAAATCTATATAATCACCTGCTCTTATTGAGTTATAGTATGATGAATCTTTATTAACTGCTAAAGAATAAATAGTATATCCATCAGGTATATTTGAGAATGCATAGTCTGGTAAATCCTCAGCATCTATTAATTGATCCTTATAGAATAATGAATTCTTAGGAATTGATGTTTTAAAAGATACATATTTATTAACAACATTCTTTGCACTTGTAACCAAGTTATCAGCATTTTGAGTATAAGTAGTAGATATCTTAATATTACCTACCATCTCTGATGTTATTAATGTACGAGTTGCTATATTTTGTTTAGCGTATGGAACATTTATAGGATTAATAGATAACTTAACACGATAATTATAACCAATTATTAAAGTAGCTATACATGCTAGTATTCCTAAAATAGTAACAGTATTCTTATTTCCAACAAATCTCTTAAGAATACCTCCATTAGATTTTTTCTTGTTGCCATTAACTAAATTAGCCATATTATTACCACCTTTTTACACACATAAAAAATTACAAACCCTCTAGTCTAATAAAATTATAACATAAATATTTTTTATTTTAAACAAAAATAATTAGAAATATGGTAAAATTATTGTAGGTGATAATATGTTTAAAGATTTTAAACCATTAGACTTTAAAAGTACTAGTTATTTTAAAGCAATATTAACAACAATATTCCTATTTATTATTCAATTATTATCATTAGGAGCATTTATTTATTTCTCTGGAAATAACTTCCTATCATATATATTTGCTAACCTATTCTTAATAATTGTAGTATTTATAATTGAAAGAAAAAGATTAATAGAAGCTTTTAAAAATATATATAAAGATGGTAAAGGTAAAATAGTAAATATTATTATGATTACTGCCGCTCTTCTCATTATAGAGTTCATCGTAAACTTCATATTAATTAAAATTATTGGTAAAGTACCTGATAGTACAACAAATGTAATGGATTCGCTTAGGGAAAGCAAATCATATATTATTCCATATTTTATTAATACAATCATTTTATTACCTATCGCTGAAGCATTAATATACTTCTTCCCTTATTCAAATATCAAGAACAAGAAGACTAAATGGATTGTATATACAATTATATTTGCATTATTCCACATGATTTCTTCATCAACATTATTAGATTTATTATTTATAATTCCATATTTAATATTATCATTTGCTATTACATATGGATATTATAAAACAGATAATATTGTTTATCCAATGATTACACATTCACTTAATAATGTGTTAGCAGCAATTAATTTATTATTAATATTAAGGTGATTTTATGAAAAAAGAAAAGAATGAAAAGAATGAAAAGAAAGAAGTTAAACCATTTATGTTATTTAAAATAATAATTATTTTAGTTGTATTTCTAATTATATGCTTAGCATATGCTAGATATATATCAACTAAAGGTTTAATCATTAAAGAGTATCCAATTAAAACAAACCTATTAAGTGAAGAATATGATGGATTTAAAATAGTACAATTCTCTGATCTACACTATGGAACTACAAATAATATAGATGATGTAAAAAAGATAGTTAAAAGAATAAATGAACAAAATCCTGATGTAGTTGTATTTACAGGTGATTTATTTGATGATTCAATTGAATTAAACGAAGATAATATAAATCAATTAATTGAAGAATTAAATAAAATAGAAGCTAAGATTAATAAATATGCTGTTCCTGGAAATCACGATTATGATAAAAAAGATTATTGGAATATATTTAAAGAAAAAACTAATTTTACTTTATTAACAAATACATTTGATTACGTTTATTATAATTCAAACACACCTATCGTATTCATTGGATTAGATGATTATTTAATGGGAGATCCTGTTTATAAAGAAGCATATCAATTCTTAAATGATAATACAAAGGATTATTATAAAATACTAATACTTCATGAGCCTGATCAAATAGATCATTTAAATGACTTTACTGAAAACACAGAATATGATTTTAATCTAGCTATTGCTGGACATTCACACTTAGGACAAGTTAGATTACCTTTTATAGGTGCAACAATCACTCCTCAAGGCGCTAAGAATTATTATGATGAACAATTATGTATTAGGAGATAATAAAGACTTATATATTAATGGTGGTATTGGAACATCTAAGCTAAAGATTAGATTCTTAAATAAACCATCAATTAACGTTTATAGATTTTATACAAAATAAAAGAGAGTTAATACTCTCTTTTATTATACAGATTTAGAAGATTTTGCTTCAGTTAATTCAACAATTGAACTAACAGGTATAGTTTTTTGATTCTTAATAACAGTTTCACTTTCCATAGTTATTTTTAGTATATTATCTTCAGAGCCACAATTTTCTACTGCTTCAGCTAATGTATAGAAAGCATTATATCTTGTATGTTCTCTATTATGTAAATCTACTAACCAATGTCTATATAATGGATCATCATTTAATGGAATAACTGCGTTACTAATCTTTCCACCATTGTCAGCAAATGGAACAACAGCAATCTTCTTTGAACTTGTATTTTCATCATACTCAGTACAATAATAAACTACACTTTCATCTCTAAATACTTTTCTTGCATCGATTATCATAAATTTATCCCCCTTTTTTTCACAACAAACGAGTCATATTCTACCAAAATAAAAGAAGCCTGTCAACTAGGCTCCTGATGGGTCTTTTAGTATTCCAACAACTACAGAATTATCTAATTCATCATTGTATACTTTTCCTTCATAGTTTTTAGCAAATGTTTCAACAAAATATCTAAATTCTGCTTCATTTGTATATCCTATAACGTTCTTTAATATCTTATCATATTTAGCGTCATAGCCTTTTTCTTTATTAGCTAATGCTAAAATAGGTTTTTTAGCTGTAATAGCATATTTTAATTCCATATTTAATCCCATATCTTCGTCTGTTAAATCTACTACGCAGACATTAGCTCTATCAATTAAATCTTTATAGTATTTATCAGCATAATTATTGCTTCCAACAAATATTAATTCATCATGTGATAATTGATCACTTCTTAATACAGGTAAATATATTTGTTCATTTGCATTAATATTACTTGAATGAATAAAATATATTCTTAATCTAGGTTTTTCCATAGTATCACCTAGTTTCATTATAGCAAATTATTTGTTAAAAATATCCATATATGCTATTATTATACATATGAAAGAGATGTGTTTTACATGGATATAATTGGTATTATAGCTGAATTTAATCCATTCCATAATGGACATGTTTATTATATAAATAAGATTAAAGAATTATATCCTAATTCTCTTTTAGTGCTTGTTTTAAATGGTTATTTCTTAGAACGTGGCGAAATATCTATTGAAACAAAAGAAGAAAAAACAAGATTAGCTTTAAAATATGGTGTTGATATAGTTGTTGAACTACCATGTTTATATGGAGTTAATTCAGGTGATTATTTTGCTGATGCTTCTGTTAAGATATTAAATGAATTAAAAGTAAACAAAATCATATTTGGATCAGAATGTGATGATATTGATAAGTTAAATAAAATAGCTACTATTCAATTAGATGGCAATATTGATAAAAGAATCAAAGATTATTTAAATAATGGTGATAATTACCCTACTGCTTTAAATAAAGCTATAGGTGATTCTGTTGATACACCAAATGATTTATTAGCAGTATCATATATTAAATCTATATTATCTAATAAATTTGATATAGAACCAATCAGTATTAAAAGAACTAATGATTATCATGATAAGGAATCTAATGATGATATAATTTCCGCATCAAATATAAGAGAAAAACTGGATAAAGATGAAGATATATCTAAATATATACCTGAAGGTAATATTAACTTATATGATAAAGAATTATTAATTACTTTACTTAAACATAAAATAATAACTGATGATAACTTATCAACATACGAAACAGTAGATGAAGGATTAGATAATAAGTTAAAAAATGTCATAAATAAAGTAAATACATATGATGAATTAATAGAAAGTATTAAATCTAAAAGATATACATATAATAGATTAAATAGAATGTTAATACATATATTATTAGGTATTAAAAAAGGTGATAATAAAGAACCTATTAGTTATATTAGACTATTAGGATTTAGTAATAAAGGTAAAGAATATATTAATACAATAAAAAAAGATATGAATATACCTTTAATAACTAAATACAGAGATCTTAATAATAAAGTTAAAGATTATGAAGATAAAGCTGCATCTATCTATAAATTATTAACTAATGAAGATGTATTAATATTTGAAAATAATAATAAACCAATAATAAAAGAGGATTAAATCCTCTTTTTATTATTCTAGAATGAATCAATATTAATTCTTACTCTATGTATTCCTTGGTTATAAGCAACTGCTTGGATTAATACTCTGATAGCTGATGCCATCTTTCCACCTTTACCTATAACTGTACCCATATCACTTTCTTCTACCATTATTTCAAGTTGAATAACTTCATCGTCACCTAAGAATTCTTGAACCTTAACCATTTCAGGATCTTCTACAAGTGATTTAATTAAGTTTTCTGTAAATCTTATTAAATCTTCATGCATAATTATTAAGCTTCTTTCTTAGTAGTTTTCTTTGTAGTTGTTTTTTTAGTAGTAGTTTTCTTTGTAGCCTTTTCCTCTTTTACTTCTTTTTCAGCCTTAACTGCTTTTTTAGGTGCACTTTTAACCTTAGAGTTCTTATAGTTAGCCCATACACCAGTCTTAGATAATAAAGACTTAACAGTATCAGTTGGTTGAGCTCCATTATCTAACCAATAAGCAACTCTGTCTTCTTTAACAGTAATGTTATCAGCTTTCTTAATTGGATCATAAGTACCAACAGTTTCAATAAATCTTCCATCTCTTGGAGATCTTGAATCTGCAACTATAATTCTATAGAATGGTTTTTGTTTAGCACCCATTCTTTTTAATCTTAATTTAACTGCCATTTTATTTCCTCCTTCAAAATAACATTAATATAATATAATAAAAATAAAAATAAGTCAACTTATTTTAGTTGACTTATTTAATAATTACTTACTTAAAGCTTCTACTAGTTCAGCTTTTTTCATAGACTTAGCACCTTCAATACCTTGTGCTTCAGCCATTTCTTTTAATTCAGCTACAGTTAACTTTGAAATATCAGTTGTATCAGCTTCTTTTTCAGGAGCAGCCTTAGCTACTTCTTTATTAGCTTTTTCAACTATAGTCTTAGCTACTTTACCATTTAATGCATCATTTGCAATTGATACATAAGATGCAAATAATTTTGGATTATCGATAGCTACTTCAGATAACATCTTTCTATTGATTTCAACACCTGCTTTTGATAAACCATTGATGAATCTTGAATAAGATATATCATTCATTCTACAAGCAGCATTGATTCTTGTAATCCATAATTTTCTAAAGTTTCTCTTGTTATTCTTTCTGTCTCTATAAGCATATTCTAATGAATGGAATGTTTGCTCTTGAGCAGTCTTGAATAATCTATGTTTAGATCCAAAGTAACCTTTAGCAGCCTTTAATATTTTTCTACGTCTATTCTTTGCAACGTTTCCGCCTTTAACTCTTGTCATACTACATTTCCCTCCTTATTAGATTGCTTTTCTGACTTTAGCAGCCATACCTTTCGCTAATTTTCCTTTAATTCTTCTTTGTCTTACATTTTTAGCTCTATCTTTACTTGTTAAGTGAGCTGAGCCAGAAGCCTTGTATGTTACAAGTCCACTTTTATGTAATTTTGCAACTTTCTTTGTTCCTTTATGAGTCTTCATTTTTCCCATATTAATTACCTCCTACTTTTCTTTCTTTGGTGTAAGCATCATTGTCATGGTTCTACCTTCTAAGTTTGGTTTTGATTCAATATCAGATACTTCAGATAAAGCATCAGCAAATCTTAAACAAACCTCTTCACCTATTTCAGTATGAGCCATTTGTCTACCTTTAAATCTAATTGTTACTTTTATCTTATGACCATCAATTAAATACTTTTCAGCATTCTTTCTTCTAGTCTCAAAGTCATGTATATCGATAACAGGACTTAATTGATATTCTTTAGTATCCTTATTAGATTCTCTTTGTTTCTTTAATGCGTCTTTTTGTTTTTTATTTTTTTCATATTTAAATTTGTTATAGTCCATGATTTTTCCAACAGGCATATCAGCTCCTGGATTCATTAAAACTAAATCAAGACCTGCAAAATTAGCTATTGTCATTGCATCAGCTATTTTTTTAGTACCCATTTGTTCTCCATTTGGACCTATTACCATTAATTCAGGAACTCTTATGTTCTCATTAATAGGTAAATCATCATTCTTTTTGTTTGGTAGATTATTAAACTTTGCTATATTAATACACCCTTTCTTATAATTAAAAAGTGAATACATACGTATCCACTTTAAAAACCTAATATAATTATATATATTTCTTGGCTTTTATACCTAGCACTATACACGCTCAGGTGGATGTGGATACATCGCTTTCCTCTTTAAACAATTAAAATTATACCATATTATTGTTAATTGTCAACTATTTTTCCTCTTCGTCAATATGAATCTTAATTAAGCCTTTATCTATTTCTTCTAAAGCTCTTCCAATTCCTCTTTTACAAATATACTCTTCTTCTTTCATTTGAAGATGTCCTGTTTCATTCATTTGTTTACTTCTTTCTGCAGCAACTTGAATTAATATATATTTTGAATCAACTATTTGTAATATTTTATCTATTGATGGATAAATCATTTATTACACACTCCTTTATTCTACTATCACTAGTATAGTATAGAATTGTAAATAAAATAACAATTTACAATAAATTTATACATAAATTTTACAAATAATTTGTGTAAATAAAAATAACTAGTATTTACTAGTTATTTAATGTCTCCAATGTAGATAAATCAATATAGTATTTACTATAATCTTTTGATACATATACAGGTATAGTTTTAATCTTATATGCATCTACAATATCCTTTATATTAAACCATACTGAATTATATTGGAACTTATATGTTTTCTTTCCTTTAGTATAACTTAATACTATTTTATAAGGACATCTAGTTATTGTTCTATTGATAGTAATAGATTCAATCTTACAATCTATTTTAGTTCCAGTCTTTAATAGTTTTATATCTCTAGATAACATATATAATACATATGCTCCAACTATTATGAATAATAATATAAGAACTGATCCGATTATAAAGAATGCTATTACATATATTAACTGATTCTTTAATAAGAATTCATTAGGATTATCTTTATTATAGAATACTATAATCTTATCATCTTTTTTCATAGATGTATCAATCATCTTTAATTCTTGTTGAATTGTAGATGTTTCAGTATTATATGTAATATAAGTTGTTCTTGTTTTAAAGTTAACGTCAGTAACTGTACCTTCAACTCTTACTCTATTTTCATATATTGGATAATCTTTAATTCCCTCAATTGATGAGAATATAATAAAGATTAAACCAAACACTAAGAAAAAGATACCAATTAATATAAGATTTCTATATCTTTTCATATACATCCCTCATATACATTATAACATAATTCTATGCGGCTTTAATAAAAAATGGATATTTAGTAAATCCAAATATCTTAGCTATAATACTAAGACCAGGTGCCTTAATAGTATTATTCATATGTAATACATTATCGTCATATGATTTCTTTATGACATTAATTCTTTCCTCTGAATCTTTGAATGCTTTATCCCAATCAGGTGCAGAGAATCCTTTTTCATTTAAATCTTTATAAACATCTATTAATGTTGCATTTAATCTATAATATAAATCAGCAATATCTGCTATAGATACTTTCATTCTATATTGAATTATTAATTCATTAAGAATTTGTTTATTAGTATCACTTATATAATCATTTATGATCGGTAAGAATTGACTAATAAGTTCAAATCTAAAAGTTACTTCTTTATTTAATTTTGCATAATCTGCATTAACATCATTTTTTATAAGTATTAATTGATTATATCCATTGCATATTAATACAATTACAGAATCAACAAATAATATAATAAATATTAATAGAATTAGTTTTTCCATACTATTCACCTACTATAATCATATAAAAAATACATAAAAAAAGAAATAGATAATCTATTTCTTTACAGGGTCATATCCACCTTTAGTAAATGGATTACATCTTAATATTCTCCAAATTCCCATCATTAGTCCTTTAAATAATCCATGAAATTCAATTGCCTCAATCATGTATTCAGAACATGTAGGTGTGAATTTACATGCATCATGGGTTGGAATCGGAGTATTTTGATATAACCTAATTAGTTTGATCACTAACTTCTTCATTAAAGATCCTTTTAGTTATTTCTTTATTCTTTTTATCATATAAAGCTACTCTAATATTTAATAATACATCATGTAAGCTTCTTTCATCTTTTCTAAATAATATTATTAAAACTAAGAATATATTCCATGCATATTGTACATCATATATTAAATTGCATGCTTTAGCATACCATAATGCATTTAATGTACCATCAAAACCCGGATGACATATTAATAAACATATAATACTAAATATGGTAAACATTACTTCACTTACCATTAATGATTTAACTATAAACTTCCATATAGGTATTTTTCTTTTTGGTTTATCATTATCAATAGTACGTAATCTAAATAACATCTTACCAATTGTTTTACCTTTTAAATACCATTCTAATACACCAAAGTAACCAATTGTAAGAATAACACCAATTATATTAATAATTATATTACTTTTATTAACATTATAATTATATGTTGCATATGATTGATCATAATAAGTCTTTATTTTATTTTTTATTTCTTCTTTACCATTATTATCTATTTCTCTATTAACAGGTATATCTTTATAAATATCTTTAAAATATGGATAATCACTATTTAAAGCAATACTTTCATTTAAATCAATATAATTATCAGAAAGAATATTATCTATATTTTCAGATAAACTTTTATATTCCTTTGCTACTTCAAAATAAAGTGTTGTTTCATCTTGTACTTTCTTAATGCCTGGATTAATAAAACTAATATTAGTTAACCCAAGAATAACTAAGTTAACAAATAACAAATCGAATATGAATGCAAGTATTCTAAAGATATATTTCTTCATAAAAACACCTCACATATAGTATAACATAAAAAAAGAGGAATTAATCCTCTAATTTATCAGCCCATTTATTTAATAAAGCAGATAAGTTCTTTTTTAACTTCTTTCCTTCTGCTTCAATAACAGGATCAGCTTTTTCCCTTGCTGCTGCAATTAATTCATTTGTTTTGATACTTAATTCTTCAACTTTATCCTTAACAATCTTCTTAGCTTTTTCAGCATCCATATCTTTTAATTCTTCTTTTAACTTTTCATATTTATTAGATAAATCTTCTTTAACTTTATCTAAATCAATATTTTTAATCTTATCTATAGCTTGGCTAGCTTTTTCCTTAACAATCTTACGATTTTCTTCACCAGTATTAGGAGAAACTAATAAACCAATACCTACTCCAATACCAACACCTAATATAAATTCACCTATTCCAGTTTTACTCATATTATCTTCTTCCTTTCTCTTATTCTTCGTCTTCTTCTTTTTTCTTGAAAAATCGTTCAAATAGACCATCTAGTCCGCCAACTGCAAGACTAAATAATCCTGATATTTTACCATCAATAAAACTAATTGTTTCAAATAAACCATTTAATGTATTTACTTTCTTTTCTACGTTATCACATATCTTATCTGCTTTATCAACTACTATAATACACTTAATAGCTAAAATAATAACAACGATTAGTAATATAATAAGTAATACATTAATAATGATTGGTAATGTATCAGCAAATGTCATATTAATACCTCCTATTCTTCATCTTTGTACATTGAATCTATTAGATTATATAAATCTGTTTCAATAGTATCATCCAAATTAACATTTTCCTCAATATTTTTAGGAGCGTCAATTGTTACATCAGCTTCTTCAGCTTCTGTTTCTTCAATTAAATCATTAATATCCTTTGTAGGTTCAACTTCATTATCAATTAAATCATCATAAGGTGAACCAGTAATAACTTCGTCAGTTTCTTCCTCTTCTTCAGCTAGACTTGGAAGTTCAATAACAGGTTCTTCTTCAATGATAGGTTCTTCCTTAGCTTCTTCTTTTTTACTAACCTTTTTAATAGGTTTAGTTTCTTCAAAAGCATCCTCTATTGTATTAGTTTCAGGTTCATCGTTAATAATAGAATTAATTATTTCTTCTTCTATTTGATTAACTTCTTTCATTGTTTCTTTTTCTCTTAATAATTCTTCTTTAATGAAATTCTTAGCGCTTGGATCATTAGTTATAATAACTGTTTCTTTATGATACTTTGGCATTGGTATTCCTTGATCATTATATGATACTGGTCCGAATTGTCTTTCAGATAAATCTGTTGAAGAACCAGAATTAGATATAGTTATCTTTTGTCTTGTTTCTTCATAATTATCTTGATCATAATTTTTATCTAATACACCAAAAACAGGAGAGATTACTGGAGGAACCTTATATGGAGTTTTATTATCATCATGTGATGGTAAATCCTCTATTACCTTCTTAGGTTCTACACTTGGAGTTACAGGAGCACTTGGTGCTCTATTTGCTGCTCTCATCTCATTATATTCTTTTAATAAATCTTCTTTTGATCTAGTTACTTGTTGAACACGAGTTCTCTCTAATTCTTGAGTTCTATCAAATTCATCTTCTTTTAATCTCATTTGAACTGTATCTTCTTTATCATCATCAAAATCATCTAATACAGGGAATGCAAAAGAAGATGGTTTCTCTTCAGGAACCTTAACTTCAGTGATTGTATCTTCATCTACTTCATTATTATGGAAGATTACACCACCACTTCTAGATCTATTCTCAAATCTTTTTTCTTCAGGTTCTCTTTTTTCTTCTGTTTCAATTCTCTTTTTTTCTTTTTCTATTTCATCAGTTCTAATTGGAAGAGTTTCATCTATTTCTTCTTCATCAAATAGTATTTTCTTTACTTTGTCGAATAATCCCATTTTTCTTCCTCCTAATTTATATAATCTCTATCTTTTTCTTTTTCTTCATCTGAGCGATAATTGTCTTCATCAATTTCTTGTAACTCATTTTGATTTACTTTGCCATCATTGTTGAAAACATCCACTTTTCTTTCATTAAGTGATAAAACACCTTCATCTAACATTGCTTGTATTACTTCGTTGTTATAATTGATTGTTGATAACATAATTAATGAATTACTTACAGCAAGTTTAATATCTCTTTCCTTAACAAGTGTTTCAACTTTAGCATAATTGTATTGAACTACAACTAAGTAATTATCATCTTTTTGAGTAATTTCTATTAAGCCTTTTCCATCTTTAATTAATGATGAATAATATGCATTTTCATTAGTCTTATATTCAAATTCTATCTTATTAAAATAACTAACTAAATCAACGTATAAATAATATTCATATTTATTACTTTTAATTATTTCATTATATGCATTTGATTGTTTAACTGATAAACCACGAGGAATATAATGTTTATATCCTCTGTCATAGTGGTTATAAATATACACATTACTATCAATGATATTATTAGCTATAGTATCATATGAATCTCTATTAACATGTACACATCCAGATAGCATAAATAAGGCCATAATAATAACAAATAATTTTAAATATTTATTCTTCATAGGTTAGCCCACCTTTATATGTTTATTATATCATTAATAAGAAGTAAAAATAAACATATATAATCAAACTTCCTACTATATTTTATTATATCATTAAATAAAAAAGAATTAATTACTTTCTAGAGCACTTTACAGCATCTAAATAATTAATTCTTTCACCTTTTAACATAAATTTTCTCTCATATTCTGTTTGAACATTATCAATATCTTCATTAGCTAAATCCAATGATACTTTATTGAATTTATATCCATGTTTAACTAACTCTTCAATAGAATATGCAAATAATAATATATTATCTGTTTTTTGTATTATATGAGGATCACCAATAAATAAATCATCATATATTTTCAAGAATGATTCATTAGTTAATCTTCTCTTTGCATGTCTTGTTTTAGGCCATGGATCCGAAAAATTAAGATGTATTGTATCTATTTCATGATCAAATACTTCATTTAACTTATCAGCATTTATCATCATTACTTTAACATTAGGTAAATCTAGTTTATCTAATTTCTTAATAGCTCTAACAATGACAGCTTCTTGAACTTCTACACCTATAAAATTGATATTAGGATATTTTTGAGCCATTCCAACTATGAAATCACCTTTACCCATACCTATTTCTAATCTTATAAGATTATTATTACCAAATACTTCTTTATATTTCCCTTTATAATCTATAGGATTACTAATAACATATTTAGAATTATCTAATATTTCTTGTGAATTTTTAACTCTTCTTGGTCTCATGCTTTCTTACCAAACTTTCCAAATGTTACTTTACGAACAATTTTATTCCATGTTTCTTCGCCCATTAGATCTTTAATTAATCCCATCTTATATGTTACAAATATGTAAATTGGTGCACCTATAACAAATAAGATAAGAATTGTATAAATAGCTCCGCTTATAGTTGTAACATCAAATGGTAAAATCCATCTAGCAAATAATAATGGAATAATCATTATGATACCACATAAACTGATTTTTCCAAACCAAATAAATGATTTTAAGAAACTAATATCTTTATCTAATCTTCTTAATCCTATACAACCAATACAAGATGAAATTGTGAATCCACATATAGATGAAACAATTGAACCTAAGAATGCTTCTTGATGTAAAACATAATGGAAGAATAACATCCAAGGAATATCAAATACTGCATTACATACAAAACCTGTAATTGCACATTTATACACTAAGGCATACTTATTTAATGATTGTAAGATAATACTTACTATCATATATACATTAGCAGCTAATGCAGATACTACAGCAAGTTGTAAAATCATACCACCATATGGATTTGTATTATAGAATAAAGTCCATACAGGAGTTGCTAATGAGAATATACCTGTTTCAACAGGAACCGACAAGAAGAACACTAAAGTAATAGATCTATTAATCTTATCATTTAATTCTACCTTATCTTTCTTAGTAAATGCTGAAACTATAGTTGGTATTAAAGGAACAGACATACCCATTGCCAAAGCATTAATTGCCATACATATTTTAGGAGACCATGTTGCTATTGATGATGCAATAAACTCAACATCAGTAGTCGAATATCCTAATTTAGATATGGTTCTTAACACTATTATTTGATCAGTAAAGTTATAAATATTTGTAACTATAGATATAATAACGAAAGGAATAGAATATCTTATTATCTTTTTAACAATATCTCTATTTCTAATCTTTTCTTCTTCTTTAGTCTTTTTATAATCTTCCTCTAATATAGAATTCTTCTTAAAAAATAATTGAATTGTTATTAACGCTGCTAAAGCACCAAAGAAAGCACCAGATACAGCAATACCAACAGCAAGTGATAAAGACTTATGTAATATATTTAAAACTAAATAAGAACCAGTTAATATAACAAAGATTCTAACAACTTGCTCTACTACTTGAGAAATACTTGAAGGAGCAATTACTTTGTGTCCTTGTAAATATCCCTTAGTTATACTTAAGAAAGGTACAACAATAACAGCTGGAGCAACACATCTGATAACAAATGCAATATCTTGGAATGTATTACCACCTTCAATATCTCCAATTATAAACATACCTATTTCTTCAGCAAATACAAATAGAATTAAGAACACTACAATAGATATAAACAATAATATCTTTTTAGCTAAATTAAACGCTCTTTTCTTAGTGTTTGCGTATCCTAATGTATCATATTCAGATATTATCTTAGATATAGCATTAGGTAATCCAGCTGATGATATTTCTAAAAATAATAAATATATATTATAAGCATAAGAATATAAGGCTCCACCTTGTGAGCCAACAATCTTATAGAATGGTACAACATACAACATACCTAATATTTTAACAATTATTATAGCTGTTGTAGCAAAAAAAGTACCTTCTATAAAACCACTTCTTCTAACTTTCTTTTCCATAAAATTACCTCTTAATAATTATATCATAAATTACAAATAAAAAAGAGACATAAAGTCTCTTTAATACCAATATTAGACGTCTGCTATTCGTCTGCTAATTTTGGATCACAATTCCAAGGTTGTAAAATACAAGTTTTACAAGTTTTATAACCTTTACTTGTAGCATCTTGGAAAGAAGCGATTAATGTGAATAGCCACATAACAATTGATGGTATAAAGAATATTAATAAACCAGCTAATACTCTAATACCAAATTTTTTGAATGATTCTTGGATATTCTTAGTATCTCCACCTGTTACAGCCTTACCAAAGTCTAATACACCAAATATTATGATTAATAATGGCATACCAATTTTAACAATAGTAACAATCCAACCTACAAATTGTAATATTCCACTAGTGTTTTCACAAAATTTACCTAAACTAAATGTCATTTTATCTCTCCCTCTCGTTTATACATTAATTATAATAAACACACATATTGTTGTCAATAAATTTACAATATTATTTACATCCTATACCCTAATTTACTTAGTAATTGGTTAATTTCATCTAAATCTACATTTCTGTCATTTAAAGGTGGTAAATTGAAAAAAATCTTTGATTTTGTTTCATATTCAAAATCAGGAATTTCTTGTTCGTTTACAAAACTCTTATTTAATACAATTAAGTCATCTTTATGATCTAAAAATGCATTTTTATTTTTTCTTAATAATTTGGTTAACATTATATATGATGGTTCAATCAAATATAATGTAACATCACAATACTTATCTGCTTCTGTAAAGTCATTTAAATCAATAACAATACAATTTTTCCCTTCATATAATTTCAACTTATTCTCTAATTCAAGTTTAGAAAGAATAGAAATATAATGTTCATCATCATGATAGAACATCAAATCTTGCTTGAACATTTCAAATCCTACAGCATCATAGCCATGATTATTTAATTGTCTAACCATCATATTTGTTAAGCTTGAAGCTCCTGCATGATTTGTAAGATTAGAAATACCAATAATCATTCTTTCTTTAGTTTGAATAGCATCTTGATTTTGTTCAGGATTTTGAGCTTGTTCTATTGCTATTTTTTCTTTATCCTCTTCTTCTTCAGAAAGCATTAAATATTGTACATCCTCTAATTTAGCAGGATGTTCATATAAATATGTTATACCTTCATAATTACGAGTAAAATTATATATTCCATTTTTAACTAATGTTGATAAATATAGTTTAGAATTAACAGTAGGTGTCTCATCTAATAAAATTATTATTCTATTAGGATCTATAGCTTTGCTTAAATCTATTAAATTATTAACATCTTCATAATTTTTGATTGATGTAATATCAAGTATGATTTTATTAAAGTATAAATTAACAAATTTACTTAATAGATCTCTTACTTCAAATTCGCCATCAACACGTTTAATAATATCAATTTCTAATTTATCAATAATAGCTTTATTTTTATTTGCCGTTACTATGTTCATAAAATCACCACTTACGCATTATTCTTATTGGTATTAAATATATCCTTTGGATAATATATAGTTCCTGTTTCACCAGTTGTTTTAAAATTAGAGAAGAAACTTAAATTACCAATTTGCAAAGAAAAAAACACAACGACTTTATAGTAAGCTGATGAAGCATCAGCTGTTTTTGTTTTCTCACCCTTCAAGGAATTCTTAATCTTAAAAATACAATAATTATATGTTTCTTTTTTAGAATTACTATCTATTATTGTATATTTTGTTCCATTGAAACCAGCAGCATCAACAGAACTACTTATATCTTTATATTCATCATAATACATTTTACAATTTCCTTTTGCATTATAATTTATTTGATTTAAGTATTTATCAATTTCCATGGCAGCGTCTGAGTTAATACCGTTATGTTTATGAATTCTTTCTATAATTCCATCTTTTACTCTAAATGACTTAGAATAATTGATAGAAAATGCTAAATATCCTGAGAATAAAGCGATAAAGGTCATTACAATAATCATAATCCATGCAGTACCTATCGACTCTCTCATTTTATCTCCTTATATTTTATTGTTTATTTATATCGCTTTGATGTGGACATTTAATATTTGCAGTACCAGTACAATCATCAGTAGTACAATATATACAATTATCCATATTACTGTTTCCATCTCCTGGTGTACAGTTAAATGCTTGTGAACAATATGTACTTCTTAAAATATTTTGTCTAATGTTTGGCCATATTAATGTTGTAAATACAACTCCTATAGCTGCTATTGCTACTACTGCAACAGCTGTCATACTTAATTCGCCAGTCGCGTCTTTCATCTTTTACATCTCTCCTTTATCATTAATTTAATTATACAATATTTTTCTTTTTTTATTCAATATATAAACACATAGTTTACGTAATATTTTTAAACGTATCTACATCATCAGTTACATTTCTTAATCCTGATGTTTGGCCATATATTCTGAATGTGAATAAATCACCTAAAACGGGTAAACTAAATGAGAAGAAAATAGTTGTTTCATAATAGTATCTTGTTGTACCATCAGCATTACCTTTAGTCTTCTTTATACAATAATTATACGATCCACCATTTAATTGCTTATCATAGTTTTCACCAATTCCACCTATAACAGCTTCGTTATGTTCTGTTGATTTTTTACATCCACCTTTTGATGCATGAACATTATTAGTTAATATTCTATCTATTCTCTTTCTAGTATTAGAATTATATCCTTCATATTGTTCTACTACTTTAATAACTTCTTCACTTAATTCATATGCATTAGCATAATTAATCGAAATAGTTACATATGCTATAAGAATAACCATAAAAATTAATACAGTTACATATACCCATGTACCAGCTATTGCCTGCTTCATACACACGCACCTACCTTATTATCATTATATAATTAATAAAATATATAAACAATTATTTATTACAAAATAAAAGAGATATTTACATATCTCTTATTCATATTCATATTGATTTTTACTACGTTTTAAATATCTATATACAAGGTATCCAGCTACAAGTAATGCAACAGTTATAATTATAATAATAACTAGTATTAACCAGAAACTTGAAGTCTTTCTAATCTTAATGTGGTAATAACACATATTTCCATCTTCTGCTTTTACTTGAACAGTTATTACTGAATTATTTTCTAATTTTTCATTACCTTGAATTTCATAATCAGCATGTAATGGATCTGATGGAATAATTTCCATATTTAATGCTTTAGTTTTACCCTTAACATTTAATGTGTATTCAAAATTATTCTTATCAAAATGATTCAATTCATAATCAGATATTGCAATATTAGCTATATTACAATCGCTTGATTCTCCTTCATATCTCTTGATATTAATTGTAATAGTTTTTTGATCACCATTTTCAGCTTCTACAATTATTTTTACCGCTGTATCGCCATCTGGCATATTATGAGCGCCTTCAACATAAGTTACAGTATTAGGATCTTCAGTTTCAACAGCTACTTCTAAATCTTTAATACCTTTTTTAAGTTTAATTGTATATTCTTTATATTCATTACGATACTTAATATCAGTACCATTAATTAAAATTTTATTAATATTCAAATTACTAGACATAACTGGTTCAGTTGTAGTTGGCTCTGTTGGTTCTGTAGGAACAACAGGTCTTCCAGTTGTTGTTGTATTTTTTTTATCAGTTGTAGTAATAATTGTTCTTGATCCACCAGGTGTTTTTGTTGTAGGTGAAGTTCTTTTTTTAGTTGTTGTGCCTCTATTTTTAGTTGTAGATGGTGTTGTAGATCCACCATTGTATGCTGAACCATCTGATTTTCTTGTACAATCTATTGTTGAAACTGATGTACACCATATTTCTGGTTTAGCACTACATTTTCCTGTATAACTAGAACATCCATTAGATGTCACTTTCTTATAAGGATTAGTGTTCCCATTTGTACAATAATACGAATCAGACCACCAATTATATTTATTCCATGTACCATTTTCAAAACTTGAGCAACCTACTCTATAACAACGTACATACTCTATCGAGCTTGATATTGCTTTAGCTCCACCAGCAGCAGTTGCAGCTTGTTGACATGTATAAGCATCTAAATTGTTTTGTCCAGTCGCAGCACTTACTACAAATGGAATCACAAAAACAAATAATAATAAATATTTAAGTTTCTTCATCCTTATCACCCTACTATATATAATTATAAGTTATAAAATATTATAATTCAATCACTTAATGTCTTCTATTGTCACTAATAATTTCTATATCATCTGTTAATTGTTTTATTCTTTCAATTATTCTTCTAGCTTTTACTTTATCAATATTATCTTTTGTTTCGGATAAATGACGTTCTAGTTCATCTATTGTTAAATTAGATGTGAAGAATGTTGGTAGTTCTTCATCCATACGATATTGAAGTATAGTTTGCAACACTTCATCTCTACTCCATGCTGTTACACTTTCAGCTCCAATA